>JAHEIA010000534.1:690-2565 GCA_024639625.1 Chromatiales bacterium | reverse complement strand
CGGGTACTCTCGTAGAGAGATACAAATGCTTGGCCCCGAACCACACGATTCGCACAAATTAGAGTATCGCGGCGTATACGCCTATGGCTTTCCGAACCCCGACCTTTCTGCACCGACGGGGCGTGCTATGCTGCCTGGAAATCTACCCCGGGTACGGAGCGGCCGCCCCTGCGACGCGGGGCGGCTCCCGCAGGCTTACTTCTTCTTCCCTTTGCCCTTCTTCCCTTTTTTATCCTTCTTCTTCTCTTTCTTTTTCTCTTTCTTCTTCCCCTTCTTGCCCTTCTTCTCCTTTTTGCTCGATATCTCCTGCTCTGCCTCGCCTTCCGTCGCCGACGGCTGCGCTGCGGCTGTTTCCGTCTGCGCTACCTGCTCAACGGCCTCCGCCGGATCTTGGGCGACAGCAACCCCCTCTTCCGCTTTTTCTTTACTCATTCACTGGGTTCCTCGACATTGGTAGAAGCGATAGCAATTATTAACGCTTGCTGGGTGATTGGTAAACACATTTCAGCACTAGGAAGCTTTCTTTCATGCGATTTTGCAGGAAAGCTTGGCAATTATACGGCCGGCAGACGGTTTCCGGAGGCATAATGTCACGATCTGTCGACGTCTACCGGTTTCGCAACGACGGGCGGCTTGGCTGTTCGGCTCGCGGGGAGGGGCGCCTATTCACCAAGCCCAAGCCAGCGATTCGGCACCTGTTTCTCTGCCCGGCCGTCATACCCCACCCAACGGGAGAGGCGGGGGAATCGTTCACTCACCCGCCATCGCCTGCGAGGAGAGTGCTAGCGGATCTGTTGGAGAACTTATTTAATTTGAAACAATATGTTACAAATTATTTTTCGTTCGTACTATTAATTTAACAAAATCCCCTCATACTTAGTGCGGAACAAGAACATCTCAGCCTCACGCGCAGGGGCCGGACCAAACCGGATGCCGCGCGCCGCGCAACGGGCACGCGAGCTGGAACCAAGCGATGGGACGCCTGTCCCACCCTAGACCCGAGATCCCATCCCGGCTGCAAACCGCTCACTGGAGAAATCGCATGGGCAACGCATGGAAAGACCAGATCTACCTCAAGCGGCAGGAGTTGGCGGAGATGCTTCACGTGCCCCTGGCACGCCTCGCCCAGGCATGCCTGACCGCGGTGGGCGACAGGGAAGCACTCAACGAAATACTGAGCGCCGGGTTCACTATGATCCCCCATTGCCATCATCTGTACGTCCTCGATACCGAGAGCGTCCAGGTATGCGACAGCATCAGCTTGCAGGGTATTCTGCCGGAGCACTATGCGCGGGATCTCGCTCAGAGACCCTATATGAGGGAAACCATTCCGCCGTGGGGATTCCTTCTCTCGGATGCCTACGTCAGCACCGACACCCACCATCCATCGCTGACTGCGCTCCACGTCATTCGTGCAGGCGGGGAGACCTTAGGATACCTTGGCGCGGACTTCGATCTGCGCGACCTGCCTCCGGCCACCGGAACCTACGATGAACCTGCCCACTGGCAGCAGATCAAGGGCGATCCCTCTATTCGCGGCACCGTCTTCCAGCAGCGACGCGTCGAGAGCCCTATGGATCGGAACATGGAACAGGCGCTCTCGATCCTCGAAGAGTTGATGACCGAGCGGGGAGTGTTCCAAGGAGTGGTCCACTTTTCTAGCAGCCGCGCTACCCTGTGGTTCGTCGATGACCCTTATCGCTACCGCATGCTGGATCATGAGGCCCTAGCGGATCCTGATATCTGCCTTGCCTATCCTCGTGCGCCCTATCCGTCCGACGCGCTGATTCCCCAGTCCGGGATCGGGCCAGTATTCGATCGCATGCGTGAACTGCGGATTGCCGATGACAACATTTACCTGCGCTCGGCTTCAAT
>JAHEIA010000534.1:0-680 GCA_024639625.1 Chromatiales bacterium | reverse complement strand
GACGGATCACACTACATGCCCTATGACGAATTTCTGTCGAAAGACCTGTCGTTCTGGTTCGGGGTTGCCGCATGACCGGGGGCTACGGCATCCGCTGGATACGCTGTATGACCAAAGCGCACTAGCGTTCCGATCACGGGGCGGGACCCGACAACCGTCAACTGTCATTCAAGGCTTTCATGAACGCAACAATGGCGTCCTCCTCTTCTTCCGTGAGACCAAGGTCGCCGAGTTCTTCCCTGTTCATGTTGTCGGCGAGCTCGGGGCGGGGCCAACAATTATCGCCCGGGACCGGGTTCTCCACGGACGGGCAGACGGGCTTGGTGTCACGCGTATTGTAGAAGTGAACCACCTCTTTCAAGCTCTTGAGCGAACCGTTGTGCATATAGGCCTTCACGAAGCCTTCGCTCGGGCGCAGGTCCACGTTGCGCAGGGTCGGCACCTTGTGCTTGCCCATATTGCTCGCTGCACGGCTGGCGAAACGCGGCACGGTCGCTAGAAACCCGCCTAGCCCCTGATCCACCCACTCCGCACCCAGGGGGTTGAACTCCGGCATCCGGTACCAGGGGTTTTCCGCATTGCGCGGTACACCCAGATTGTCGTAGGTGAAGTCGGTGAATAAGGGTGGCTCCCCGTTGGCCCCCGGCTGGCTGGGATGGCAGGCGGCGCAGTTGCCCTTG
>JAHEIA010000533.1 GCA_024639625.1 Chromatiales bacterium | reverse complement strand
CACCAAGTTCAAGATGCCGGTCGTCTACTACAGTACCTTGATGAGCGTCGCGTTCGGCCGTTCGGGTAAACAGGCGGCGCTCGACGGCCAGGTGATCCCGGCCAAGAAGCTTGAGAACCTAGCCGGCAAATAGGAAGCCGCAGTCCGTTGGCGACAGCATAGAGAAAGCGCTTCGGCGAGCGCGTCCCCGGCGGAAGCAAGAAAAAGGGTCGTACTCGGACCCGCTTTGCTTCCCGGGCCCCATGCTGCAGCGTCTCGCGACAGATTCCGCACCGAACCAGGGTTTTGATCCTTCGGCCACGACCCAATATTGGAGAGAACAATCAGCCATCAAGGAGCGCCAACCATAATGCCCGGACTAATCCATGAAAAATGCGAAGCCTGCCGCGCAGATGCACCACAAGTTTCCGATGAGGAACTCAAGGAGTTGATTGGCCAGATCCCGGATTGGAACATAGAGGTGCGCGATGGAATCATGCAGCTGGAAAAGACATTCTCCTTCCCAGATTTCGCGACGGCTATCGCCTTCACCGACAAGGTCGCGGTGCTAGCCGAAGATGCGGGCCATCACCCAGCGATATTAACCGAATGGGGCAGGGTCACCGTCACCTGGTGGTCGCACAAGATCCGCGGGCTGCATCGCAATGACTTTATCATGGCGGCGAAAACAGATCAGATCATCCTTGGTGGGTAACCGCACATGGCCCTCTGCCGCCGGGGGGGGTGGGAAAGAGAGCGAATACCGAGCAGTAGGCCAACTGTGGACCGTCACACGTCGTTCTGGTATTTGTCGTCTTCCTGCTGCTGCGCGCGGGCGATCTCCGCTTGCCGGCGCAGTTCGAATACTTCCTTGCGTTGTTCATAACGCTCTTCCCAGGCCCCTTCGCGCCCGGGGATCGATTGCTCTCCGAACAGCACTTGGCGCAGAAAGCGGTAGCCAAACTCCATGAGGGCAATTTCGTCCTGCGCAAGCTTTGCGTAGTCGCCTTGTCCCAGGATATACATTTTCTTGAACGCGTCGCTCTGCACGAAGCGGCGGAAACGGTCCTGATCGTAACAAGCCATGAAGAACAACTGCAGGCTCAGTTCCGGAGGCTTGCCCACCGTCGGACCGGCCGATTTCTTCTTCAACAGCAACTCGTACCACCCTCGATTCATCTCGTCGTAGGGGAGCAGGCCCTGCTCCTCGCGATATTGGCCGATCGACAGATGGCGGTCCTCCAAGTGTCCCTTGCAGTGCTCTTCCTGGATCAGTACATAGTGGTGCTCGGCGCTGGCGGAATCTTTCGGCCGCATCGCCAGATGGCCTACGGGGTAGTAGCGGCATGCTGTTGGGCGATCCTGGTACACGCTGCAGCCGTCTTCCATCATCAGCCGGCAGGCGCCCTCATCGTCGGTGCGCAGCTTCACCCCAGGCAGCCGGTCCGCATCCATCTCGAACAACACGGTATGTTGTTGCAGAAATTCTGTCACGCTGAGGCCGAGCCGATCCTTGAGGCGCAGGATGTCATAGGGCGTCAAGGTGACATCGGCGTTGCGGCAACAGGCGTTGAAACAGGAGATGCCCTTGTGGCAGCGAAACCGAATCTGTGAATCCTCGTCGAGCCGCTGCGGCAGCACATCGCTCTTGAAGGGGACATCGAAGGTAGGTTGGTCACTCATGGGACTCTCCGCGGTGCGCCGAAACGAACAGAACACCGCCAATGGCCCGATTATACAGCCCGCACTGCGTAGGATACCTTCAGCCAGCCGAGGAATAAAAAAGTCCGGGCGCCTCGCAGCGCCCGGACCCTGTTTCGCGCTAACTGCGAAGGTCGGCTACCTGAACAGCTTCGACTTGTCGACAAGATCGACATGGGCGCGCTTGAAGCAGGTCCAGGTCTTGGTGTTCTTGTCGTAAATCGAGTTTACGAAGCACTTCCAGTTCTCTTCATCCACGAAGTTCTTGTCCATACGATAGTAGAAACCCGGATACCGGGATTCTTCGCGGAACTGGATGTGCTTCATGTGGGCCTCTGCGGTGAGGATGCGGTGATAGTTTTCCCAGGCCCGCAGCAACTCATGCAGGTCCTTGGCACGCATCTTCAGGGCGTCCTCCTTGAGCATCTCCAGTTTGGTCTCCGCCTGCTCCAACATCTTGGCACTGGTGGTGTAGTAGGTCGCCACCCCCGCCACGTACTCGTCCATGATCTTCTGCAGACGGAACTGCAGCATCTTCGGCGTGATGTAGTAGGGGTTCACATCGATCGCAGTGCTGTAGTCCTTGTGCTCGAGGAAGTTCCGCACCGGCCGATAGATCTCTTCGATCAGCTCGTCCGCGGTGGTATCCAGCTCGGGGGTCCAGTCCTTATTGTCGACAACGAACTTGACCATCGACTTGGCTGCCATGCGGCCTTCCGCGTGGGAGCCGGACGAGAACTTGTGGCCGGAAGCGCCGACACCGTCACCGGCGGTGAACAGACCCTTGACCGTAGTCATGCTGCGATAGCCCCAGTTCCAGCCGGAAGGCAGGTGCTCGGGAATCCCCCCGCCCAGACCTTCCCCGGTCTGGGCACCGACGTCTTCCGGACCG
>JAHEIA010000532.1 GCA_024639625.1 Chromatiales bacterium | reverse complement strand
CGCCGCGCAATCCGTGGGCAAAGTTGCCGTATCGGTGAAGGCCGATCAGGTGGATCTCCTCTCTATCGCGGGCCACAAGCTCTACGCGCCCAAGGGTGTCGGCGCACTCTACGTCAGGTCGGGAACCGTCATCGAACCCGTACTCAGGGGAGCCGGTCACGAGAAAGGTCTGCGGCCGGGCACGGAGAATGTCGCGTTCATTACCGGGCTCGGTGAAGCCTGCGCCATAGCCCGCGACAGCCTGGCTGAAGAAGGGCTCCGCGTTTCCCGTTTGCGCGACCACCTCTGGACACGCCTTGCCAAGGCAGTCCCCGGATTGGGCCTCAATGGGCATGCAACAGAGCGCTTGCCCAATACCCTCAATGTACGTTTCCCCGGTGTATCCGGCAGCGATCTTCTCGAGGCCTGCCCGGGAATTGCAGCTTCCACCGGGTCGGCCTGTCACGAAGCCGGGGAAACGGCGTCCGCGGTCATCCTGGCGATGGGGATACCAGAAGACGAGGCAATTGGTTCAGTCAGACTGACTTTGGGCCGTTCGACCGGAATGGAAGATATCGATGATGCCGCCGATCAATTGATCAGGGCATGGCAGGGTCAAAGGCTATCCTGACGCGGTTAGTGCGTAAAAAAAGGCCCCGATGGAGGGTGGGTAAAACACGATCCCGACGTACCGCCTTTCAGTATCTGCAGTCACGCATTTATTGGTATACCAGCTTCTTCCTTGGAAGCTCAATTAAGGCCGCCCTTAGCCGGTCTGCGTGTTGTCCGGTCAGGCACCACAAAACGGTTCCCCTCCATGGGAGCCATGCAAGTGAAAGCGGTAATGGGAAGAGTCGAGGACATATGACAAGACTCGCAACGGGGCTTGAGGGCGCACCCGCGCAGAAGACTTCTAACATCCCTGTATAAATTTGCTCTTCCTGAGCTTTGCTCCCACTGGTTTCGGGCCGGCAGATCGCTGCTAGCGCCAACCCTTAACAATACCTAAGCTAATGAGATTCAGTGCCCCAGTCAAGCGGCAAACCCAGATGCTCAAGCATTTCTTCCCAGCGCGGGTCGTCATGCAGATTGACTAGAAACTGGTTGCCAATGATTTCGGCCATACCCCCGTCTTTCTGATCATATGCCCGCTCAAACCATTCAAAGGCTCGTTCGACATCGCCCTGAAACGACAGGACTTCGGCAACCTGGAAGGCTGCCTCGTCGCCGCTGTCCTCCATCAGTTGATCCAGCAATGTCTTGGCCTCTTCCTGCCTGTCCAGTGCGCTGAGCGCCAGGATCCTGGAGTAGGTTCGCCAGAATGGATGCACTTCCTGCTCACTTTCCTTCAGGGCGGATTCCGGTTTACCCTGGATGATCTTTACCCGCGCTCGGTAAGCATGCGCAGCCGGAAATTCCGAATTCAACCCGATTATCTGCCGGTAGCTCGAAAGCGACTGCTCATAGTTTCCTGCAAATTCCTGCACAAGCCCCAGGCGAAGCCGGCTCGCGAGGTTGAGCGGGTCTCTCTCAACAGCGGCCGCAAGAAGTTCTTGTGATTCTTCAAACTGCCCCAGCGTAAACAGGGCGAGGCTGGCCTGACTCATCAGGCTGGCATCACCAGGGTTCAGCTCAATTGCCCTTTGCGCCGCTTCGAGGGAGGCAGGCCAATCCCAGTCCACCTGGTGCCTGATGTAACTGATCAGGCCATGAGCCTGGGATGAACCTGGATTGGCTGCCAGCGCCATTTCGAGAGCCTCTTCCGCCTTTTCGGCAGGATTCTGCTCACTTCCCGCCGTCCCACCTTCAGCCGATCCGGGGTATGCCAGCCACGATTGGGCCAGTCCGATCCAGGCAGCTTCGTAGTTCGGCTCTATTTCCAGTACAGACTGAAACGCATCGATGGCCAGGGAAAGGTTTTCTGCGACTGGCTGTGCCAGGTAGTGGCTGCCCAGCAGGTAGTGGGTCCAGGCCCGGGTGTCGACCCTCACAGATGGGGTCGCGGTATTCGGCCGGTCAATTCCAAGGGCGCTCAGCGCTTCTCCGACAATTTCTTCCTGGATGGCAAACACCTGGTCCAATTCACCTTCGAATCCACGTGACCAGAGCTCACGCCCCCTGCGCGCGTCTGCCAGGCGAACGGTGACGGCCACTTGCCCGTCATACGCCTGAAACTCGCCTGTCATCAAATGGGCGCACTGCAGCCTTTCGGCAATGACTGCCGGGTCACCCCCCGGATCACTGAAATAAAAAGAGGAACTGCGCGCTGTTACCCGGACCGGGCTGAGGCTGAACAGCTTGATCAGTTCAGCGGAAAATCCTTGAGAAAGATAAACCTGGTCCTCCCCGCCGGACCCGTCGGCAAATGGCAAGACTGCCAGACAGTTTCGCGGCCCGAAATAGGTATTTTGGCGAAAGCGTTTCTCGCTTTTGGAGGCGGTTTCCTGATTTTCCGCCAGATTTGGTGGAAACAGGCTCCAGGCGAACCACGCGAACGCCACCACAACCAGGGCGATCAGCGGGGTCAGAAACTTTTTTGTCGTTATAAAACCAGGAGCCATGTTTACCAGACAAAAAGACCCGGTAAGCGTTCAG
>JAHEIA010000114.1 GCA_024639625.1 Chromatiales bacterium | reverse complement strand
GGTTTGCTGCCATCGGCGATCCTGACGTTCAGATTGAAGGTGGATACCTGCTGCTCCGCGACACGGGCACCGAGGACGAACCAGGTCGATAGCGGTCTGGCATCGGCACCATTCGCGGTGACGAGTGCGGACGTGCGTTTGGGTTTTACCGCGTCTCTGTTCGAGTCCGTCTTTAATGCCTTTCAGATCATGCAACAGACGATTCTCAGCGAGAAGCTCGAGCAGAGTCGACCTGATATCTACCTCCGTTCGCCGTTGACCGACATCCGGGTGTTGGACTTTCACAAAGTGGACGAGATCTGCCGACAGTCCGCCAAGGCCAAGGCAGTTGCAGTGGGAGCTGGAGCGTCTGGTCTGAACCGATCGCAAGGTGCTGACAGCATCGGGGTCTTTATTCGGTACGGGTTATCGCAGAAACTCGAGCCTTTCAGGTCCGGCCTTATGTAGCCTTTATTCAACAATGTTTTCGTTGATAGGCGAAGGACTTTCCGATGGATTCGGGGTGTCCAGGGGGTATTTTCAGCGATGCTCATTTCATACCCCCGTTTGTACCCCCATTTCGCTGCGGCTGGGACAATGTTCACCGGCGAGCGGGGTAATGTGCCGAGAGAGGCTGCGATGAATTCGGAAAAGCAGGAGAGGGTGATGAGCGGCGAATAAAGCCAGGATTTCAGACGCTTGGAGCGGCGGAGTGTGATTCCCGCATGCAGAATCACACCCAGCGGCTTTTAACTTAAAGTAATGCTTTATACAAACAGTGTAGCACTATGAAAAATAACGAAAATTGGTGGAGGCGGCGGGAATCGAACCCGCGTCCGCAAGTCCTCTGCCTTTGGTCCTACATGCTTAGCCGCATCTATTATATTTAGCCTTCCGCAGCCCGATCGGCAGGGCTATCAGTCGGCGATTCCGTAGGGTTTTAACGGCTTCGGTCCGGACTCCCGTCGCCGCGATCCTGCGTATATCGACCCCTGTAACCTGACCCCACAGGCGGGAATCAGTCAGAGGCTAGCTGCCTAAGCAGCCAGAGCGTAGTTGTCGTCGTTGGCAACTATAAGTTTGCAGCTGGATTAACGAGGTCATCTGCCCCTCGGCATGCACCTCAGGTTTCGCAACCCACGTCGAAGCCAGGTCGCCCCCTTTAGCTATTATTAAGACAGTTTATTGGCCATCGGGTTCCCTGGCAAGGACCAGATTTTGCCCCGCGCTCAGATTTCCTTGAGGATTCGTTGCTTGCTGCGCTGCCAATCGCGATCTTTTTCGGTCGCCCGCTTGTCGTAGAGCTTTTTGCCCTTGGCGAGGCCGATCTCGAGTTTGGCGCGGCCGCGTTTCCAATACATGGCGGTCGGCACCAGGGTATAGCCGCGGCGTTCCACGGCGCCGATCAGCCGGCTGAGCTCGTTGCGGTGCAGCAGCAGTTTGCGGGTGCGGGTAGGGTCCGGGTGGACGTGGGTCGAGGCGGCGGCCAGCGCCGAGATGTGGGCGCCGAGCAGAAAGGCCTCTCCACTCTTGATTACAACGTAGCTCTCTTTGAGCTGCAGACGCCCGGCACGCAGGCTTTTGACCTCCCAACCCTCGAGCGCGATCCCCGCCTCGAAACGCTCCTCGATGAAGTAGTCGTGCCCGGCCTTCTTGTTGAGCGCGATGGTCGCGCCGCCGTGGCCGGTTTTCTTCTTTGCCTTCTTCGCCATGGCGCGCATTGTATGCGAGCGCCGATGGGTGCACCAGCATTGCCCCGGGTTTCTTGTTCTAGCCCGCTTTTTTCCGCAGAATGGGGCGCCGGCCCGCGCATTGGGTGCCGTCGCTCGGCCGCCGGCGCGGCGCCAGACGGTTCACCCCGCTTGCGGCAAGAAAAGAAAACCTGTTTTCAGTCGATAAAGGAATCGTCAGCTATGGCGGAGCAGCGCACGTCGATCCACGGCCAATGGTCGTCCCGCTTGATGTTCATTATGGCCGCCACCGGGTCGGCGGTTGGGCTCGGCAATATTTGGAAGTTCCCCTATATCACCGGCGAAAACGGCGGCGGGGCCTTCGTGCTGGTGTATCTGGCCTGCATCGCCTTGGTGGGGATCCCGATCATGATGTCCGAGGTCCTGATTGGCCGACGCGGCCGGCAGAGCCCGATCAACACCATGCGCACGCTGGCCTACGAAGAGAGCCGGCACGGCTTCTGGCAGATCGTTGGCTGGGGCGGGGTGGTCGCTGGATTTCTCATCATCTCCTATTACAGCGTGATCGCCGGTTGGGCCCTGGCCTACGTTTTCCGGGCCGCGAGCGGAATGTTCATTGGGGTCACGGGCGATAGTGCGGGCAGCATGTTCTCGCACCTCGTCGCGGACCCGGAGCGGCTGCTGGCCTGGCACACCATTTTCATGGTCATGACCACCGTGGTGGTCGCCCGGGGCGTGCATTCGGGGTTGGAAAAGGCGGTGCAGTATCTGATGCCGATGCTGTTCTTGTTGTTGCTGGTGCTGGTGGGCTACGCGATGACAACCGGCAGCTTCGAGCAGGGCCTACGGTTTCTGTTCGAGCCGGACTTCAGCGCCATCACGGCCGGCGGCGTGCTGCTGGCCATGGGGCAGGCCTTCTTCACCCTCAGCTTGGGGATGGGGGCGATCATGATGTACGGTTCGTACCTGCCGAAGGAGGCTTCGATCGCCAAGACCTCTATTATCATCGCCGGGCTCGACACCCTGGTCGCCCTGCTGGCCGGTATGGCCATCTTTCCGATCGTCTTCGCCAACGGGTTGGAAGCCGGGGAGGGCCCGGGCCTGATCTTTCAGACACTGCCGATTGCGTTCGGTCAAATGAAGGGCGGTGTACTGTTTGCTACGCTGTTCTTCGTGCTGCTGGTTGTTGCCGCTTGGACGTCGGGCATCTCGCTGCTGGAACCGGCGGTGGCGTGGCTAGTGGAGAACCGCGGTTGGCAGCGGGTCCGGGGCGCCACCGTGGTCGGCGTCGTTGGCTGGGCGCTCGGTATCATCACCATCATGTCATTCAGCGGCTGGGCGTTCAGCTTCGAGTTTGCCGGAAAGACCAAGAGCAACGGGCTGTTCGATATGCTCGACATCCTGACTGCGAGCATCATGCTGCCGCTGGGCGGACTGGCGATGGCGGTCTTCGCCGGCTACTTCATGTCGCGGGAGTCGACGGTGGACGAGCTGGGCATGGGTGACCGGTTCTCCTACAAGCTGTGGCGTTTCGTCGCTCGCTATATCACCCCGGTAGCCGTGATCCTGGTGTTTCTGCACGCAATAGGAGTCGTTTAGGGCATGGCGATCGTGCGCAAGAGCGCCTTGGTTCCTTTCGCGGCCCAGCAGATGTTCACTCTGGTGAACGACATGGAGGCTTATCCGGACTTTCTGCCCTGGTGCCGCTCCGCGCGCATCCTTTCGCACACCGAAGAGGAGATGTGCGGCGAGATGGAGGTGGCCCGGGCGGGGATTCGGCAGCGCTTCAGCACCTGCAATCGGTTGGTGAAGAACGAACGCATCGAGATCCACCTGCGGGAAGGTCCCTTCCACAAGCTGCACGGGACATGGGTGTTCAACGCCTTGGCCGAGGATGCGTGCAAGGTGGAGTTGACGATGGAGTTCGAATTCGCCGGACGCCTGATCGACCGGGCTTTCGGCGCCTTCTTCAGTCACATCGCGGCCACCCTGGTCGATGCCTTCTGCAAACGCGCCGGTGAGGTCTATGGCGAGTGAGGAAAGGATCACGGTCGAAGTGGCCTACGCCAAGCCGCAGGAGCAGTGCATCCTCGCGGTGGAAGGGCCTGCCGGAATGACGGTGGGTGAAGCGCTCGAGCGCTCCAAGATCACGCAGCGGTTCCCGGAGATTGAGCTGCAGGAGGCCAAGGTGGGCGTCTTCGGCAAGCTGAGCACCCGGGATGCGGTGCTGCGCGACGGGGACCGGGTCGAGATCTACCGGCCGCTGATCGCGGATCCGAAGGAGGCGCGCAAGAAACGGGCAGGCAAGACCAAGCCGAAGCGGGCCGCGCAAGAATAGAGCTGCTGCCGGCGCTTGTTGTCAGTCGTCGCCGATGCCGATCTTCTTTAGAGCCTCGGTGACAATCCCTTCATCGGGTCCGGCGTCTTCCGGTACGACGATCACGGTCTCGCGCTCCGGCTCCTCGGTCCCCGGTTCGATATCCCGCGGTCGCAGGTCACCCTCGATGCGCACCAGTCGATTGTCGTCGAAAAACAGAGAGAGTTTTGTCTGTGCGGGTTTGCCGCCACCGCGGTTGCTCAGATAGACGTAATCCCAGCGGTCCTGGTGGAAAATGTCGATAAGCATGGAGGTGCCCATGACGAAACGCACCTGGGTTTTGGTCATGCCCGGGCGCAGCTGGTCGACGGACTCCTGCTCGATGATATTGCCCTGCTCGATCTGCGGTTTGTAGACAAAGGGGATATTGTTCAGCCAGCTGCAGCCGGCGAGCAGCAAGGTTGCAACAGACAGCGCATAAGTGAGAAGCTTTTGCATCCAGCTCGATGGGTCGCCAGGGTTGGAAAACCTGCGGATCATACCTGAATACGCGGCAAAACTCACGGTTTGCGGAGGAGGACCGGTTTGGAGAACCAGGAGATCAAGAAAGCGGGCTTAAAGGTCACCTTGCCCAGGGTCAAGGTGCTCGGTGTGCTCGCTAAAAGCGGCGGGCGCCATGTGAGCGCAGAGGACGTCTACCGAATGCTCCTGGATTCCGGCGAGGAGATCGGGCTTGCCACGGTGTATCGGGTGCTGACCCAGTTCGAGTCGGTTGGATTGGTGCAGCGGCATCACTTCGAGGGCGGGCACTCGGTGTTCGAGCTCAACCGGGGCGGTCATCACGACCACCTAGTCTGCATCAAGTGCGGCAGGGTCGAGGAATTCTTCGATGAGACCATCGAGCAGCGGCAGCGGGAGATCGCGCGCCGTATGGGATTCCGTATCGAAGACCACGCGCTGACGATCTACGGGCGCTGCGGCGATCCGGATTGCCAGGACGATGAGGAGCCCCTGGTCGATTAGGGTTCCGCGCCGGCGGGTTGCCGGCTCGCGTGGGCGATCATGTCCTCGGCATGCGCCAGGGTCTTGCTGTTGATTTCCAGCCCGCCTAGCATGCGGGCGATCTCAGAGATGCGCTCGTCCGGGCGCAACGTCTGGATCGAAGTCTGGGTCGAGCGCTCGGAACTCGTCTTTTGTACCCGCAGGTGCTGGTGCCCCTGGGCCGCGACCTGGGGCAGGTGAGTCACACAGAGCACCTGTCGCTCGGTTCCCAGGCGGCGTAGCAGAGCGCCGACGATCTCCGCTACGGCGCCGCCGATGCCGACATCCACCTCATCGAAGATCAGGGTCGGTACGCCGCCGCAGCCGGCGGTGACGACCTGGATCGCTAGGCTGATGCGCGACAACTCGCCGCCGGAGGCCACCTTGACCAACGGCTGCAGGGGCTGGCCGGGATTCGCGCTGACCAGGAACGCCACGTCCTCGAGCCCGCCGGCGGCGGCCTCCTCCTCTGTTCGGGTCTCGATCTCGATCGCAAAGCGTCCGCCGGCCATGCCGAGCTGTTGCATGTGCTCGCTGACTTTTCGTTCGAGTTCCCGCGCGGCGGACCGGCGCAGGGCGCCAAGTTCCTTCGCGCGGCCGAGAAACTCCTCGCGCAGGCGCCGCACCTCTCCGGCCAGCGCCTCGGTACGGGCGTCGGCGCACTCGAGTTGGGCGAGTTCGCTGCCGATGTCCTGCAGCCGCTGGGGAAGGTCCTGCGGTGACACACGATGCTTGCGCGCCAGGTCGTGGATGACGCCGAGGCGCTCCTCGGTTCGCTGTAGCTGTTCCGGGTCCGCGTCCAGTCCATCCAGGTAACCCTTGAGCCCGGCGGCCGCCTCGTGGACCTGGATCTCGGCGCCTACCAGCAGATCGCGGTATTCCGCCAGTCGGGAGTCGGCGCCGAGAAGCTCGTCCAAGTTGGAGCAGCCGCGTGACAGCGTTTCCTGCACCGAGCCTTCCGACTCGTAGAGCGTGCGCACCAACTCGGAACAAGACTCGAGCAGGCGGTCCGCGTTGCTCAGGCGGCGGAGATCCTCGTCGAGCTGCTCCAGCTCGCCGTCCGCAAGGGAGAGCGCCTGCAGTTCCTCGGCCTGGAAGCGCAGCAGGTCGAGGCGCGATGCCTGGTCGCGCTCGGCCCGCTGGAGCTCGCCTAGCTGTGCCTGTTTCGCGCGCAGGTCACGGTAGAGTTGCGCTACGCGCTGGGCGAGCACCTGCTGGCCTGCGTAGGCATCCAGCAGGCGGCGCTGGTGATCGCGCCGCAGCAGGGACTGGTGGGCATGCTGGCCGTGGATGTCCACTAGCCGTTCGCCGAGCTCCTGGAGCAGCTGCAGGGGGGCGGGACTGCCGTTGACAAAGCCCCGGGAGCGACCCTCGCGCACCAGAACGCGGCGTAGAATGCACTCGCCGTCGCTCTCGAAAGAGTGGTCGCGCAGCCAGGCCGCCGCCTCCGGGGAGGCGGCCGGGTCGAAGGCCGCGCTGATCTCGGCCTGCGCGCATCCTGCCCGGATCATGCCCGGGTCGGTGCGGTCCCCGAGGGCGAGTCCTAGGGCGTCCACCAGGATGGATTTTCCCGCGCCGGTCTCGCCGGTGATCACGCTCATGCCAGGGGTGAGATCCAGGGTCAGGGAGCTGACGACCGCGAGGTTCCTGATGTGCAGTTGGGTCAGCATCGATCGCTCCCGAGAATCAGCGAACCGGGTGTTCTCCCCAGCCGAGCTTGGCCCGCAGGATGTTGAAGTGGTCGTGACCCTGCGGATGGATCAGGCGCACCTGATGGTCGTCCTTGAGGATTTCTATGCATTGATGCTCCGCCACCGGCACATTGCTCTGCCCGTCCGGCGTGACGCGCACATGATCGTGATGGGGGCCGCAGATGCGAACCTCGATCAGGCTGTCTCCGTCGACCACGATCGGCCTGTTGCTCAGGGTGTGCGGGCAGATGGGAACCAGCACCATGGCGTTGAGGCCGGGGTCCATCAGCGGCCCACCGCCGGACAGCGCATAGGCGGTCGATCCGGTCGGGGTGGAAACGATCATCCCGTCCGAACGCTGTGAATACACAAACCGGCCGTCGATATAGGTCTCGAATTCGATCATGCGCGCGGTGTTCCATTTGTGCACCACGACGTCGTTGAGCGCCCGGATCGGGTGCCCCGGCCGGCCCTCACTGCCGATGGTCGCGCGCAACAGGAAACGCTGCTCTTCCTCGTACTTCCCCTCCAGGATCTGCTCCAGCGAAGCGACCATCTTCAGCGGAGAGACATCGGCGAGGAATCCGAGGCGCCCGAGATTCACCCCGACCAGCGGCACGTTGTGCTCGGCTACGCCTCGCGCGGCATGCAGCAGAGTCCCGTCGCCGCCGACCACGATGATGAGGTCGCTTTTCTGGGCGAGGACCGGCAGCGAGGCCGCGGGATACTCCTGGGTGCCGAGCAGATGCGCCGTGTGCTCTTCCAACACCAGTTCGTGTCCGCGCTGGGCGAGGTGGCTCGCCAGGCGCAGCAGCGTGTCCCTCACGCTCGGATCGCCGTGCTTGCCGATCAGCCCCACACAGGGGAAGAGGTCGCTCATATTGCGTCGGTCCGTCCGTCGGGGATGCTTGTTTTGCGGCTACAGGGCGCAACTTAGCACGGAGCTTCGAGTGCCGCCAACGGGGGCGGCATTTTCTTGACACCCGAGGGCTGAATTAGATACCTTGGCTCTCTGGCACTCTCTTGGAATGAGTGCTAAATATTCGATTGTCTGTGTCGTCGAATCATCGGTTTCCCGCCCGAGGTAGCCATGGCATCCAACAGATTGATCGGCAGCGATGCGGTTAGCGAGCGCGCCCAGTATTTCCTCAAGGTGCTGATCGAGCGTTACCTGCGCGACGGCCAGCCGGTCGGTTCGCGCACCTTGGCCAAGGATTCTGGACTCGACCTGAGCCCCGCCACGATCCGTAATGTCATGTCCGACCTCGAGGATATGGGGTTCTTGGTTTCGCCGCACACCTCGGCGGGCCGCATCCCTACGGCCACCGGCCTGCGTTTGTTCGTCGATTCCCTGCTCACCCTGAAGCCGATGCTGGATGCGGAGATCGAGCAGATCCGCGGACGCCTGGAGAGCGACCAGGATCCGGCGGAGATGCTCGCCGCCGTATCCAACGTGCTCTCGGGCATCACCCGGATGGCCGGCGTAGTGACGCTGCCGAGGCACGACCGGTCCGCGTTCCGTCAGATCGAGTTCCTTCACCTTTCCGACGGCCGGGTGTTGGCCATTCTGGTGACCAGCGAGGGTGAGGTGCACAACCGGGTCATCAAACCCGACAAG
>JAHEIA010000113.1:6834-8338 GCA_024639625.1 Chromatiales bacterium | reverse complement strand
CGGAACGGGGCGTCGAGTTCCGTTCTCCTGTGGATGGACGCAAGGTATTCATGGGGCCCGAGGAGTCGATGCAGGTGCAGAAGGAATTGGGCTCCGATGTGGTCATGATCTTCGACGAGTGCACTCCGTTCCCCGCCACTGAGGCCGAGGCCGGCGTCTCCATGAAACTTTCCCTGCGTTGGGCGGAACGCAGCAAGCGCGCGCATCTCGGTAATTCCGCGGCCTTGTTCGGGATCGTGCAGGGGGGGGTGTACGAGGCTCTGCGTGAGCACTCGCTCGAGGGCTTGGTGGATATCGGCTTCGACGGTTACGCCGTCGGCGGGCTATCCGTGGGCGAGCCCCGAGCCGATCGCTGGCGCATTCTGGATTTCCTCAGCCACCGCTTGCCGGCGGCGAGTCCGCGCTACCTCATGGGTGTCGGGACGCCGGAAGACATCGTACAGGCCGTGCTGCGCGGCATCGACATGTTCGACTGCGTGCTGCCGACGCGGAATGCCCGCAACGGCCACCTGTTTACCCACCAGGGCGTGCTGCGGATCCGTAACGCCCGCTACCGGATGGACGATCGCCCGCTTGATCCCTGGTGCGATTGCTACACGTGCCGGAACTTCAGCCGCAGCTATCTGCGGCACCTCGATCGATGTGGCGAGATCCTCGGGGCGAGACTCAACACGATTCACAATCTGCACTACTATCAGCGATTGATGCAGGGACTGAGAGAAGCCATTTCCCAGGCTCGGGTCGATGCCTTCGTGCGTGAGTTCTACACCCGGCGTGCCGGTCCTCGCGAATCCGAGGCTTGACGGAACCCCAGGTGAGCGCCGTCCCGAAGCGCTGTATCTTTTAGCGAACTGTGTCATAATTCGCCGCTTGTGCTGACCCCTGGAATCGACCACGGAAAACTGAAGGTACTCTCGATCATGAGCTTTTTCATCTCCGACGCCCTTGCCCAGGCCCCCGCCGCTGGTTCTCCGATGGGAGGGCTGGAAGGGCTACTGTTCCCGATCGGACTCATCCTTATCCTGTACTTCTTCATGATTCGCCCACAGGTGAAACGGCAGAAGGAGCACAAAAAGATGATTGAGGCCCTTGCGAAGGGGGACGAGGTCGCCACCGACGGCGGGTTGCTGGGCAGGATCACGGAGCTCGGCGAAAGCTTCGCCGAGCTTGAGATCTCCGAGGGAACCAAGGTGAAGATCCGGCGCCAGTCCGTCTCCGCGATACTGCCGAAGGGATCGCTGAAGAGTCTGTAGACGCCTGGCCGGGCCTCGCCGGACCCCGCATCGGGGCGGCGGGCCGTCGCGAACCCCGCTGACGAGTTCGAACCAACCTCCGTTCGATGCCGCGACCGGCAGTAAGAACCGGTCCCCGAAAAGTACAGGAAGAACATGAACCGGTATCCGCTCTGGAAGAATTTGCTTGTGATTGTGGTCGTCCTGGTCGGCCTGCTCTACGCGTTGCCCAACATTTTCGATCAGGATCCATCGATGGAGGTCTCCGGGAC
>JAHEIA010000113.1:0-6824 GCA_024639625.1 Chromatiales bacterium | reverse complement strand
AAAGATACGGTCCGCCCTGCAAGAGGCAGGCGTAGCCGTCAAGGGGATCGAGCCGAAAGAGGATCGGATTCTGGTCCGTTTCGCCTCATCCGAGGATCAACTGAAGGCCCAGGACGCGCTGGAAGCCGCCGTCGGCGACGATCTCAACCGGGCCCTGACCCTGGCCTCGGACCTCCCCGCCTGGTTGAGTGCCCTGGACGCCGAGCCGATGTATCTCGGACTCGACCTGCGGGGCGGGATCCACGTGCTCATCGACGTCGACATGGACGCGGCGGTCGAACAAGCGCTGGAACGCTACACCGGGGACATCCGTTCGCTGCTGCGCAAGGAGAAGGTTCGTTACGTGACCGTATCCCGCGAACCGGGGCAGGTTGTGGTCAAGTTCCGCGATGCGGCAACCCGGGACCGTGCCGAGGATGTGGTGCACAGTGAATTCCGCAACCTGGTTTTGGACACGCGTGAAGACGGTGACAATTTTCTGCTGACCGCCGGCCTGACGGAGGGGGATCGGCAGGCGATTCGCAAGTTCGCCCTGGAGCAGAACATCACCACACTGCGCAATCGGGTAAACGCCCTCGGGGTCGCCGAGCCTGTGATCCAGCAGCAGGGCGACCGGCGCATCGTGGTGCAGCTTCCCGGTGCCCAGGATCCTTCGCGTTTGAAGGAGATCCTGGGCGCCACGGCGACCCTGGAGTACCGCCTGGCGGATACCGAGCACAGCGTCGAGGATGCGGTGAGCGGCCGGGTGCCTCCGGGTTCGAAACTCTACTACGAACGCTCCGGGCAGCCGATCCTGTTGAAGAAGCAGGTGATCGTGACCGGCGATCAGATCACCGACGCCTCCTCCGGTTTCGACCAGCGAAGCGGATCTCCGGCGGTTTTTGTCAGCCTCGACGGCCAAGGGGCGAGGCGCATGCGAACGGTGACCACCGAGAACGTGGGTAAGCCGATGGCGGTCGTGTTCATCGAGAACCGGGTGGTGACCCGGGAGGTGAACGGCGAGTTGGTGAAGCGCAAGATCCCGGTAGAGGAGGTCATCAGCGTCGCCAACATCCTGGAGCCCTTCGGTAGGCGTTTTCAGACCACCGGCCTCGACAGCACCGAAGAGGCGAGGGACCTGGCCCTGCTGCTGCGCGCTGGCGCCCTGGCCGCCCCGATCGACATCGTGGAAGAGCGCACCATCGGTCCGAGTCTCGGCCAGGACAACATCGACCAGGGTTTCCTCTCCGTGGTGATCGGGCTGGTGCTGGTGATGGTCTTCATGGCGCTCTATTACCGGGTGTTCGGCCTGGTGGCCGACTTGGCGCTGGCGATGAATCTGGTGTTGATCGTGTCCATCCTGTCGATGCTGCAGGCTACCCTGACGCTGCCGGGTATTGCCGGGATCGTACTCACCGTGGGTATGGCGGTGGACGCCAATGTGCTCATATTCGAGCGCATACGCGAGGAGATCCGTGTGGGCAGCACGCCTCAGGCCAGTATCCATGCCGGATACGAGAAGGCGTTCTCCACCATCGTGGATGCCAATATCACGACCCTGATCGCGGCGATTGTTTTGTTCAGTTTCGGTACCGGACCCATCAAGGGCTTCGCGGTGACGCTTTTTATCGGCATCTTGACCTCCATGTTCACCGCCATCATCGGTACCCGGGCGGTGGTCAACCTGATCTATGGCGGCAAACGTGTCGAGAAATTGGCGATCTGAGCGGCGGCCCAAACAGGATAAGATCTGACATCCATGGAACTTTTCAAGCGAACGACGAAAATCGACTTCATGGGCGGGCGCAAGACCGCCCTGATCCTATCTCTGACACTGATCGGGATCTCGCTTGCCAGCTTGCTGGTGCAGCGGTTGAATTTCGGTATCGACTTCACCGGCGGCACGCTGCTCGAGATCGGATACCAGCAGCCGGCGGAACTGGCCGATGTGCGCTCGGTGCTCGCCGGGAAGGGGTTCGAAGACGCAAGCGTGCAGCACTTCGGCACCTCGCGCGACGTGCTGATCCGTCTAGCGCCGCGAGACGACGTCGACAGTGCGGAGCTGAGCGATCGAGCCTACGCTGCCCTGCAGGAGGGTGCGCAGGGTAGGATCGACCTGCGGCGGGTCGAGTTCGTCGGGCCGCAGGTAGGAGACGAACTGACGGAAGACGGCGGCCTGGCCATGATCTACGCCCTGGTCGGCATCCTGATCTACGTGGCACTGCGCTTCGAGTATCGCTTCGCGGTGGGCGCGGTAATCGCCCTGGTACACGACGTGCTGATCACCCTCGGCTTCTTTTCGCTGTTCCAGATCGAGTTTGACCTGCCCGTCCTGGCTGCTCTGCTGGCGGTGATCGGCTACTCGCTGAACGACACGATCGTGGTCTACGACCGCATTCGGGAGAACTTTCGCAAGATGCGCAAGGGGACCACGATCGGCGTGATCAACAGTTCGCTGAATCAGACCCTGTCGCGAACCTTGATGACGTCCTTGACCACCCTGCTGGTGCTGATATCGCTCTTCGTCTTCGGCGGTAAGATCATCCACGGCTTTGCCATGGCGTTGATCTTCGGCGTGGTGGTTGGAACCTATTCGTCGATCTATGTTGCGAGCACCGCCGTGATCATGATGGGTGTGAGCAAGGCGGACCTGATACCGGTGCAGAAAGAGGGGGCCGAGGCCGACGATCGACCCTGAGGCGGCGTCAAGCGGCCTGGCCGGGTCTTGCGCCCGCGTCAGGCGCTCAAGTGATCGCCGAGAAACGGCTGCAAGGCACTCAGCAGTGCGCCGTGAACCTTGATCCCGCCGGCAACCACGTTGCCGGTCTCCAGCTCCCGTTCTCCGCCAGCGATGTCGCTGACTACGCCGCCCGCCTCGCGCACCAGCAAGGCCCCAGCGGCAAAATCCCATGGCGCCAGCCCGAGTTCCCAGAAGCCATCGATGCGACCTGCCGCGACGTAGGCAAAATCCAGGGCGGCCGATCCCGGTCGGCGGATCCCGGCGGTTTCCGTGACCAGTGCCCGGAACATCCCGAGGTAGGTGTCGAGGTGGCGGTGATCGCGATAGGGGAATCCGGTACCGAGCAGGGCGCCTTCCAGCCCGCCGCGGTTGCTAACCCGCAGTTTGCGGTCGTTGAGCAGCGCGCCGCCGCCTCTGCTGGCGGTGAACAGTTCCTCGCGCAACGGGTCGTAGACCACCGCATGCTCGAGCCGACCTTTGTGTTGGAGGGCAATGGAGACCGAGAACTGGGGGAATCCGTGGAGATAATTCGTCGTGCCGTCCAGCGGATCGATGATCCAGAGGAAGTCGTCCCCCGCGTGGGCGCCGCTTTCTTCCGCCAGGATCGCATGCTGGGGGAACTTCGAGCGCAACTCTTGGATGATGGCCTGTTCCGCGCTCCGGTCGACCTCGCTGACGAAGTCATTGATGCCCTTGCGGGATACGCTGAGGGTATCCAGGCGTTCGAAGTAGCGCAGCAAGATCTTGCCTGCGCTGCGCGCCGCTCGGACCGCGATGTTGATCGTCGGGTGCATGGGGCGCAAAGAATACCGGAAGCGGAGTAGCGGATAAAGAGAATTCCTCAGGCGGAAGAATTTCGCTAAGCTTGCGCCCGATGCCGAACGACCTGCGCATAGTCCTTATCGGGACCACCCACCCGGGAAATATCGGAGCCACGGCCCGGGCAATGAAGAATATGTGCCTGGAAAACCTGTGGCTGGTGCGTCCGAGTGTCTTCCCCAGCGCGGAGGCCACGGCCAGGGCCTCCGGGGCGGATGAGATTCTGGCCCGGGCTCGGGTGTGCCGATCGCTGGATGAGGCCCTCGTGGGCTGTCGGCTCGTGGTGGGTGCGAGCGCCCGCAGGCGCACGGTGAGCTGGCCGCAGCTCGATCCGCGAGAGAGTGCCGAGCGTCTGCTGTCCGAATCGCGGCACGCTCCGGTCGCTTTGCTGTTCGGGCGGGAAAGCTCGGGTCTGAGCAATGCGGAACTCGATCGCTGCCACTACCTGGTGCAGATCCCGGCAAACCGGGAGTTTTCTTCCCTGAACCTCGCGGCGGCGGTGCAGGTGTTGACCTACGAAATCCGGGCTGCATCGCTGCGCGGTCGACCCGACGAGCCGCAAACGCCGCCCGAATGCGCCTCGGCCGACACCATGGAGGGATTCTTCCTGCATATGGAACAGGCGCTGCTGGATCTGGGCTTTGCCCACCCCAAGCAATCGGCCCAGTTGATACGCCGTCTGCGCAGGCTGTTCCTGCGGGCCCGCCCGGACAACGAAGAGATCAACATCCTACGCGGCATGTTAAGTGCTGCCCAGGGACGCAAGTCGATGCGTCGTTAAGGGTGGATCGTACATCAGAACCCTAGTCATTCACTCGGATATGCCGGATAATAGCCCGGTTGTCGCTTCTTCTAACTTTATAATGGGCTGAAATGCTAACATCGCTCCAGGCCCCATGCGTGGGTGCGGGTGGTTGAGAAACAATGCTTGCACGGCTGAAAGAGGATATTAGCTGCGTTTTCGACCGTGACCCGGCGGCTCGCAACACCTTCGAGATCGTTACTCTGTACCCGGGTTTTCATGCGATCGTGATCCATCGGGCGGCGCACCGGCTGTGGCTTGCGGGGCTGTGCTGGCTGGCGCGGCTGTTGTCGAACATTGCTCGCTGGATCACCGGGATCGAGATTCACCCTGGAGCGGAGATCGGGCGCCGCTTCTTCATTGATCACGGAATGGGCGTGGTGATCGGGGAGACCGCGATCATCGGCGACGACTGCACCCTGTACCATGGGGTCACCTTGGGTGGAACGAGTTGGGAAAAGGGAAAGCGGCATCCGACGCTCGGTAGAGACGTGGTCGTCGGTGCAGGCGCCAAGGTGTTGGGTCCGATCGAGATTGGAGATGGCGCGCGCATCGGTTCCAATGCGGTGGTGGTCAAATCGGTTCCCGGCGGATCGACCGTGGTCGGGGTGCCGGGGAAGTTGATCGAGCGCACCCGCGCCGAAGATAAACCTCACCGCGAGGCGACGGCGCGTAAGATCGGGTTCGACGCTTACGGAGCCACGCGTGACGCGCCGGACCCGGTGGCCCACGCGATCAACTGCATGCTGGATCACATCCATGTAATGGATCGCAAGATGGAGACCATGTACCAGGCGATGCGGGCGCTCGGCGTGGACGCCAAAGGCGAGGCCCTGCCGGAGTTGGAGGCCTGCGAAATCGTGTCTTCTGCGGAAGAGTTGAGTGCCGACGAGCCCGCTGCGCAGGGAGCGGATCGAGACAAGCCGGCAAGTTGAATTCCCCTGCCCCGGTAATAGTTGACTAAATTAGTCAGTATTGTATAGTAGCTGCCGGATTTGACGAACGGAGCGTTTACGTGAGACTGACCACAAAGGGTCGATATGCGGTTACGGCGATGCTGGATCTGGCGCTGCATCAGGGCCAGGGGCCGATAACGCTGTCCGACATTGCCCAACGCCAAGGTATCTCTCTCTCCTACCTCGAGCAGTTGTTTTCCCGGTTGCGCAGGAAAGCTTTGGTCAAGAGCGTGCGTGGCCCCGGCGGAGGGTACAGCCTGGGGCGCGATGCGGAAGAGATCTTTGTCGCCCAGGTGATCGGCGCCGTGGACGAGAACGTGGACACGACGCGCTGTGGTGGGGCGCACAATTGTCAGAACAATCAGCGTTGCCTGACCCACGACTTGTGGATGGATCTCAGTGGCCGCATTTACGATTATCTGAGCCGGATCAGCTTGCAGGAATTGGTGAGTCGTCGAGGTGTCCAAGAAGTGGCGCAGCGGCAACAGGACCACGGCGCCCCGGTCGCGGTTGAGGCCATGGTGACCAAGGCCTCCCTGTGAACGGCTTGAAGTAGACTTCTTTACCGGAGTGATCGATGAGGTTACCGATTTATCTCGATTATTCTGCGACCACCCCGGTCGATCCGAGGGTGGCGGAGAAGATGTGCAGCTACCTGACCATGGAAGGGCAATTCGGCAATCCGGCGTCGCGCTCGCATCCTTACGGATGGAACGCGGAAGAGGCGGTAGAGCGTGCGCGCTCCCAGGTCGCGGCCTTGGTTAATGCGGACCCGAAAGAGATCATCTGGACGTCCGGCGCGACCGAGTCGGACAATCTTGCGATCAAGGGCGCAGCTCACTTCTACCATAAGAAGGGCAAGCACATCGTCACCTGCAAGACCGAGCACAAGGCGGTGTTGGACACCTGTCGGCAGCTGGAGCGGGAGGGTTTCGAGGTCACCTATCTGGATCCCGAGGCGAGCGGTCTGGTATCGCTGGAACGGCTGAGCGGGGCGCTGCGCGAGGACACGATCCTGGTGTCCATCATGCACGTGAACAACGAGATCGGAGTCATCCAGGACATCCGGTCGATTGGCGAACTGACTCGCGAACGGGGCATTCTGCTGCATGTGGACGCGGCGCAGAGCACGGGAAAGGTGCCGATCGATCTGCAGGAGTTGAAGGTTGACCTGATGTCTTTCTCCGCGCACAAAACCTATGGACCGAAGGGGGTCGGCGCCCTCTATGTGCGGCGTAAGCCGCGGGTCCGGCTCGAGGCCCAGATGCACGGTGGTGGGCACGAGAGAGGTCTGCGCTCCGGGACCTTGGCGACCCATCAGATCGTCGGCATGGGAGAGGCGTTCGCGATCGCGCAGCAGGAGATGGCGGCGGAGAATGAACGCGTGGTCGGCTTGCGCAACCGGCTCTGGAATCGCCTGAGCGATATGGAGGAGGTCTATCTCAACGGCGACCTGGAGCAGAGAATTGCCGGAAACCTGAATATCAGCTTCGCTTTCGTCGAGGGCGAGAGCCTGATCATGGCGCTC
>JAHEIA010000531.1 GCA_024639625.1 Chromatiales bacterium | reverse complement strand
CAACCTGCGCCGCGATCCCTTCGAGCGGGCCACGATCACCTCGAACACCTACTATGATTGGCTGCTGGACCACGCCTACTTCCTGGTCCCCGCGCAAACCTACGTAGCCAATTTTATTTCAACGTTCAAGGAGTTCCCGCCGCGCCAAAAGGCGGCGAGTTTCAGCCTCGACCAGGTGATGGAGAAGCTTCAGAGTGGCGGCGGCTCCAAGTGACGCCAGCCGGCGCCTCTTTTATGGCCGTCGGCATCGACAAGCGCGTAGGCAGACGACCGGTGGCGCTGCTTGGAATCTCTTTGGGTAATCGCCAGATGCTCGAGCGGATATGTCCGCAGGGAGAGATCAAGCAAGTCCGGTAGGCGGTCTATTCAGTCCCCGTAAATAGCGGCGATCGGTACCTGGTAGGTTGCCTTGCCGTTGACGATGACGGTCCAGGTATCGCCCCGCAACGTGGCCGCGACCTCCCGCCCCGTAGCGTTGACGTAGTCGGACATGAAATTGATAGTGACCTCCCCGCTGCCGGGCTGGTAAGCACGATGGAGACCTGAGCGTCCTCTATGCGTAGGATCCCAGCCCGGCAGGTGCCGACAACGGATCCGCTCTATGCCTGGCAGCGAAGCAGCGTGGTCGAGTCGTAATCCGCGCTCGAGTATGGCGCCGTCGGGTTATTCGGATCGACCTCCGCAGGGTGCAGCGCAGCGGTGTCCCAGTAACGGCCGTCGCAACTGCGATCCCCAGCCAACGATCATCAATCATCATGTTTCCCCATCCTGGGCCAGCGAGCAGCCTAGCCGTACGCCGCTGGATATTGCGTCCCCATGAATGTCGGATGTTCGCCGATCAGGCGGCGATTGGTCTACTCACGGAGTGCCTTGGCGTGATACACCAGATGCTCGCCGATAAAGGTGGCGATGAAGTGATAGCTGTGGTCATAGCCTTCCTGCATACGCAGCGTCAGGGGAAAGCCCCGCCTACGACAGGCGGCTGCTAAATCCTGCGGATAGAGCTGATCGCCAAGAAACTCATCGCTAGTCCCTTGATCGATCAACAAAGGTATCTCTGCCGCGCCGGCCTTGACCAACTCGGTTGCATCATAGGCCTGCCAGGCCTCGCGATCGGTGCCCAGATAGGCGCTAAAGCAACCTTCCCCCCAGCCGCAGACGGTCGGGTGGCAGATAGGCGCGAAGGCAGAGACCGAGCGATATGCGCCCTCCTCCCTGAGTGCACAGATGAGCGCGCCATGCCCGCCCATGGAGTGTCCGGTAATCGACTTTCGTCCCGCGATGACGGGCAACTCTGCTTCGATCAGCGCAGGCAGCTCTTGGCTTACATAGTCATACATCTGGAAGTGCCTGACCCAGGGCTCCTGTGTCGCATTGACATAAAAGCCGGCCCCTTGGCCTAGATCGTAACGCTCGGATGCATCCGGCACGTTGTCGCCGCGCGGGCTGGTATCGGGCATCACCAGGGCGATGCCGAGCTCGGACGCGTAACGCTGCGCGCCCGCTTTGGTGCGCATGTTGTCGTCGGTACAGGTCAATCCCGAGAGCCAGTAGACCACCGGCACCTTTCCGTTCTCCGCCTTGGGTGGCAGATAAACGGAGAAGGTCATGGTGCAACGACAAGAGGCGGACTCATGCTGGTAGCGGTTCAACCAACCGCCAAACTCCTTGATACTTTCAATCTGCTTCATATCCGATGTCTCAGAATAGGATGACGGAACGGATGCTTTCGCCGCTGTGCATCAAATCGAATGCCCGATTGATCTCCTCCAACGGCATGGTGTGGGTTACCATCGAATCGAGTTCGATCTCACCCTTCATATAGCGATCCACATAACCGGGGAGTTCGCTGCGGCCCTTGACACCGCCAAAAGCGGTACCCTTCCAGGTCCTCCCGGTCACCAACTGGAAAGGACGGGTGCAGATCTCCTGCCCGGCACCTGCGACGCCGATGATGGTCGACACGCCCCATCCCATATGGCAGCACTCCAACGCCTCGCGCATGACGTGCACGTTGCCGATGCACTCGAACGAGTAGTCGACGCCACCGTTGGTTATCTCGACGACAGCCTGCGTCGCACTGCCGCTCAGTTCGCTCGGATTTACGAAGTCGGTTGCTCCCAGCGCCTTCGCCATCTCCCACTTAGCCGGATTGATATCGATCGCGATGATACGCGAGGCGCGGGCCATCACCGCACCCTGAACGCAGGAAAGGCCGATCCCGCCAAGCCCAAAGACCGCTACGCTCGAACCCGGCTCCACCTTGGCGGTATTGAGAACCGCTCCAATGCCCGTGGTGACCCCACACCCGAGCAGACAGATCTTGTCCAGCGGGGCCTCTTTGTTTACTTTCGCCAAGGCAATCTCGGGAACCACGGTATACTCCGAGAACGTGGAGCAGCCCATGTAGTGGTAGATGGGTTTGCCGTTCATGGAGAAGCGGCGCGTGCGATCCGGCATGTATCCGGTCCACACCGTGGCGGCGATCGACTGGCAGAGATTGGTCTTGTTCGAGCGGCAGTATTCACATTCGCCGCACTCCGGAATATACAGTGGAATCACATGATCGCCAGGTTTCAGCGCC
>JAHEIA010000530.1 GCA_024639625.1 Chromatiales bacterium | reverse complement strand
TTTTCATCCTGGTCATCCGACCGCGGTTCGCCGCGGTTTTCCCACCGCTCACTGTCGCTTAAGCTTACGCCAATCGCACTCAGCAGCAGCAGTCCAATTGCACCGACAACCATCGTCTTGTTCATGATCAGCCTCCTTGGGTTGGTTCGTCCTCACTGACTGTCGATAAAGCGCGCCAGGTCGCCTTTCTCCTGGGGCGTACAGTCACGGCCCCAGGTCCATCGGCAGTTACGCAGAAACCATTTCTCGGCTTTCGCCACGTCTGCTAGACGCTGCGGATCGAGCGACCGCGCGAGCGGGCCGATTACCTTGCCGGTACGCACATGACGCCCAGGCTGACGCAGATCCGTTCCGTGGCAGCTGGCGCAACTCCTCGCCTCACCGTCGTCAGTCGGCTGTTGCTCGCGCACCCACGCCTCGGCCCCTCGCCGTGGGTCGAAGGGTCCCCCCCCCATGCTCAAGAAGTAATCCATGAGGGGAAACGCGGAAGCCCCGGCGGAGGTAGTAAACAGGCCCGTGCCGAGCGCGACCCAAAGAACCGCTCGCTTGATCCCACTCATTCGCTTATCCTCCGCTTGAAGCCGGTCAGCATGGACTTCGGCAGGTTCTCTCCGTGCTGCAGACTGGCCAACATGACACCGAGCAGATGCAGGGCCACCAGCGACAGAGTCGCGTTGGCGAAAAACTCGTGCATCTCCTCGAAGGCCTCGCCCCAAGCCGCCGGCATACCGCGCATCAACGAAGCCAGGGGACCGGCGAATTCCTGGGATCCGTAGACCGCGAGCCCACTGACGCCGGTGAGGGTCAGCAAGCCGAAGAGCAGCACGATCATGGCGCCGCCTGCGGGATTGTGGCCCAGGTAGCGTTTTGCCCGAAAACGGGCGACGTCTTGCAGATAGCGAAACACTTCCGCGGGCGATCGGACAAACTCGGCAAATCGGGCATTAGCGGGTCCGGCCAGGCCCCAGACCAAGCGCACGCCCAGTAGGGCCAGCACTAGATATCCGGCCCAGCTGTGCAGCTGCAGGAAATCGTCTTCGGTGAAGAAGGCCACGGCGAAGGCGCTCACCAGGGCCCAGTGAAAGGTACGGACCAGGGGGTCCCATACCTTGACCAGGGAAGCAGGGGTCATCGTTGTTCTCCTCATCTTTTCGGTTTCGGGAACCAGCCTAACGGCTGAAGATGAAACCAAGCTGAAAGCCCGGTCTGCCGCTATGGGAACTGCGGGCAGAGCCAGTCCGCGCCCGGAGCAAACCGGTTGCACGGCATTCGAGACTACGGAGAGTGAGGCTAGGCCCCGGTTTGCCATTCCGCTGGTGCCGTGCAATGCGGGTGGCGTCAGGCCTGGCGCTGCGCGAACAGCCGTCTGCCCTGGTTCGCGGTCGGCGCTGTTCGACGGCCTTCACAGACATCGGAGAGCTTGACAGGATCGGCCGGGCGCGAGTGGACTTGCCTACGCGACGCACGGATTTCAGCGTCCTAGGATCGGAGCGCGTGCTGCTGCGACAGGACGAGGTCGGCAGTGCGGGCCTACGAACGGCGGGTCCGGCATCGAGCGAAATTCGCATCGGCGCTGGTACCGCTTCGAAGCACGCCGGACGCTTGCGGCGTACTTCCCGCTTACGCGACCTACTCGGGCCTCTTCACATGCGCCGGATCACGCCAAAGCCGCTTTGTAGATCCTGGAGCGCCGCGAATAGGCCAGCTCGAACTTCAACCAGATCCCGGCTACCGTCTTATTGTCCTCGAGCTCCCGATTGGTTTCCATGAAGCGCACGCCCCTGCGGCGGAGGGTGTCGTACATATCGACAAAAGTAATTGCGGTAATCAACGCCGTGGGCTCCCCGGGCTTGACCCCCGCGAGCATGAATTCGACGGTCTCCGGTTTGCGATAGTCCCGAATGATGTGGAACAGCCCGCGGGGAAACAAGCGGCCGTTGGCCCGTTTGAAGGCCCGGCTAAGGTTCGGAATGCCGATGAAGAAACCGACCAGTTCACCCTGCCGGGAGAAGGTTAGTTTGACAAAATCCGGATCCAGGAAGGCGAAGTATTTCTTGGTGTAGAAATCCCTCTGCGTCTTGCTCAGAGGCACCACCCCGTGCAGGTGCGCAAAGGACTCCTCGAGCAATGCCCAGATCGCGTCGGCATGACCGAGCAACTCCTTACGGCCCTTGCATGTCACCACCCGATAGTTTTGATTGCCCGAGTAGCGCTTGCGCAGTCGCTCGAACAGTGGGGACTGATCGGGAATCTTGCAACGGTACTCCACGTAGTCCACGTCTTTCTGCAAACCGTAGCTCTCCAGCAGCCCACGGTAGTAGGGAAAGTTGTAGCTTCCGGCAACGGTCGGCAGGTGCTCGAATCCTTCCACCAGGAGCCCCTCCGGATCCAGATCGGTGAAACCGTGAGGTCCGACCATCTCTACGCAATCCTCCTCCTGGAACCAGTCTTTGAGCGTATCGAGAAGGCGATTGGCCACCGCTTGGTCGTCGATACAGTCGAACCAGCCGAAGCGCCCGCGCTTCCAACCCAGCTTCTCCGCCTCCAATGGATTGACGATGCCACAGACCCTGCCGACGGGCCGCC
>JAHEIA010000529.1 GCA_024639625.1 Chromatiales bacterium | reverse complement strand
TAATAGACTTCTAATAAACTATGTCTGAGACTTGAGCGTAGTATGACTGAATCACGCCCGGAGATTGTAGATGCGGGAGTGGAAGCAGCCCAGAAGCTGTTGGCCAGCGAGGCCGATATCCATCACGCGTCACGTTCCCTCAAGGCCATGGCCCACCCCCTCCGGATGAAGATCCTGTGCATTCTGGGCGGGGTCAAGGAAGTCAGCGTACAGGACCTGGTGGGTATGGTCGGCACCTCGCAAAGCAACATATCTCAGCACCTGTCTATCCTGCGCGACAAGGGGATACTCGATTCGCGCAAGGATGCCAACAAGGTCTACTACCGGATCGGTGATGAACGGATTCTGCGACTGATGGAATCCATGCGCATCGCGTTCTGCTCCACCGGTTCCTACTGACCCGCCCCGGGTTCCGTCCGCGGCCTTGCTGTGGCCGGAAAGAACGGGTAATCTTTCGCGCCGCTCCCCTTATACCCCGGCGGCCGCAAGCTTCCTGTCAATGAGCGTCGAATTCATCATCAAGAACTGGTATCTGTTCGCGGCACTGGTCGTGATCCTCGGGCTGTTGATCGCCGACCCCATCCGCAAGAAGGCCGCCGGTGTACGCTCGGTTTCCGTGCTGGAATTCCCGCAACTCACGCGTGACGATGCTCTGGTCGTCGATGTCGGCGAGCCCCATGAATTCAAGAAGGGCCACATACCTCATGCGCTCAATTTGCCGCTTAAAACGCTGACGAAGGACCAATCCCAGCTGACAAAATACAAGAGCAAGACCATTGTCGTGACCTGCCGCGCCGGAAACAGGTCTGAGCCCGCTGCGCGCCTTCTAATCAAGAGCGGTTTTGAGAACGTCTATACGCTGTCCGGTGGAATGCTGGCATGGGAAAAGGAAAACCTGCCGGTTGACAAGGGCTAAGGGGAGAGACCAGACACCATGACTAGTGAAGAAGCCCGCGCAATCAAGTTCGACATCCGCAAGGTGTACGTGAAGGACATGTCCTTTGAATCCCCGCAGGCACCTAACATTTTCACTCAGGTCGATCAGACGCCGACCATCGACGTGCAGATGGGCCTTTCGCATTCCCTTTTGAGCGAGGAGGGGGCGTTTTACGAAGTGGTGTTGACGGTCACGGCGGCCGCCAAGGCAAGTGACAAGACCATCTTTCTGGCCGAAGTGCAGCAGGCGGGGGTTTTTCAGATTGAGGGCGTAAAGGAAGATGAGCTGCCGCTGGCCCTGGAGGTCGCATGTCCAAACATGCTGCTTCCTTTCGCGCGCGAAGCGGTGTCTGATCTGGTGGGCAAGGGCGGTTTTCCGCAGCTGCTCATCAACCCGGTGAATTTTGAAGTCCTCTACCAGAAGAAGCGCGACGAGATCGATAAGAACCGCCAGCAGAGCGAAACCTCAGGGGTCACGATCAACTGAACGGGGGCGGGTAGCGCTGTCATCCCAGCCACCGAACCCGACGGGAGGGCCCAGACGATGAAGAACGCGACACCGCGGCCTGATTCAGTCGCCGTTCTCGGTGCGGGCTCCTGGGGAACGGCCCTTGCCACACTGGTCGCTCGAAACGGCTTCAATGTGGTGTTGTGGGACATAGATTCCGAGCACCTTGGTAGGCTGGCCCACGCCCGCGAGAACACCCGCTATCTACCGGGGATCCCCCTGCCTGACCGGATCGCCATCGAGCCGGACTTCGACCTGGTGGCGACGGCCACGCCGCAGCTGCTGTTGGTGGTGCCGAGCCACGGCTTCCGCGCCACCATGCAGAGATTGCGGGATGCAGCCTGCCATGACGACCCACTGACCGTCAGCTGGGGCACCAAGGGTTTTGACCCCGACAGCGGCATGCTGCTGAGTGACGTGGTCGGGGAGCTGTTGCCGGATGCCCGGCGCGCAGTGGTGTCGGGACCCAGCTTCGCCAAAGAGGTCGCCCGAGGGTTGCCCACCGCCCTTACCGCCGCTTCAGATGATCCCGGGACCGCGGAGAAGGTGGCCGGTTGGTTGCGCAACGACCGGGTCCGCGTCTATACCAACGATGATCTGGCCGGTGTGCAACTCGGTGGCGCAATCAAGAACGTGATGGCGGTGGCTGCCGGGATCAGTGACGGCCTCGGGTTCGGTGCCAACGCGCGGGCGGCGTTGATCACGCGGGGCCTGGCGGAAATGCAGCGCCTGGGCGTGGCGCTGGGGGGGCAGGCCCATACGTTCATGGGGCTGACCGGTCTGGGTGACCTGGTGCTCACCTGCACCGATGATCAGTCCCGTAACCGTCGGGTCGGCCTGGGGCTGGGGCAGGGCAAGCGGCTGCAACAGATAACCGCTGACATAGGACAGGAAGCCGAGGGCGTGAAAACCGCAAAGGAACTGTATGCCTTGGCGCGCCGTCTGGGGGTGGAGATGCCGATAACCGAGCAGGTCTACGGAGTGCTGTATGAAGGTCGTTCACCCCAGGTCGCGGTGGACAAACTTTTTCAGCGCGACCCCAGGCCGGAGTAAGGCATCGATCAGCGCGCGCCGGCGAACCCCTGCTGACGCCATGCCTCGAACAACACGATAGCCACCGCGTTGGATAAGTTCAGGCTGCGAT
>JAHEIA010000528.1 GCA_024639625.1 Chromatiales bacterium | reverse complement strand
AATGAAGGTGAACGTCTGCCGGCTACCCCGATCGGATAAGAAGGGAAGAGTTCGGGCTGAAGAGACGGCTATGCGAAACATCGCCTTTCCCGGCGCCGTGCTCATCCCGAAAAATCAAGGCTAGACCGCCTTTTCGTCACGTTGATGGCGTTCCCCGGCGGCTTGCCTGTTTTCTGGAGGTGAAGCCCTTTGAGCGGATTGTCACTCACTCAGCATGTGCGCGAAGAGATTGAAGGCTGGAAGCGCCGATTTCCTCACGGTCGCGAGCAATCGGCCGTCATCGCGGCGCTTCATGCTGCGCAACACGAAAACGGCGGTTACCTCACGACTGAGCTGATGGATGCCGTGGCTGTCTATCTCGATTTGCCGCGCATCCATGTCTACGAGGTGGCCTCCTTCTACTCGATGTTCGAAACCCAGCCTGTCGGTAGACACAACGTGGCGATCTGCACGAATATCTCCTGCATGCTCCGCGGTGCAGAGCGTATCGTTCAGCACGCCGAACAGCGTCTTGGGATAGGGTTGGGAGAGAGCACCGCTGACGGTCGCGTTTATCTGAAGCGCGAGGAAGAGTGCCTTGCGGCTTGCTGTGGCGCACCGATGATGATGGTGAACCACAGGTTCTATGAAAACCTGACAACGGCGCTGTTCGACGAGATTCTGGACGGGCTGGACTGATGGCGTACAAACAGAATCTTGTCAGTTTGAACACGCTGAATGCGGACAGGTCCTGGGAGCTGGCGACTTACGAAAGTTGTGGCGGCTACACGGCCTGGCGGCAGGTGATCGCCGGCGTAATCTCACCCGCAGAGATCGTGGACACGATCAAGGATTCCGGTCTGCGCGGCCGTGGTGGGGCCGGTTTTCCGACCGGTTTGAAATGGAGTTTCATGCCGAGAGGCGCGGCGGGTCAAAAGTACATCGTCTGCAATTCGGATGAGAGCGAGCCGGGAACCTGTCACGACCGGGATATTCTTCGTTACAACCCGCATGCGCTCATCGAGGGCATGGCGATCGCAGGTTACGCGACGGGTGCGGATGTTGGTTACAACTACATCCGCGGTGAGTTTATGGACGAGCCTGTTCCAAGATTCGAAGCTGCCGTCAAAGAGGCCTATGACGCGGGACTTCTTGGCAAGCGCATTCTTGGATCCACGATCGACTTCGATCTGCACACTTTTGTCGGCGCGGGTGCCTACATCTGTGGCGAGGAAACGGCGCTGCTAGAATCACTCGAAGGCAAACCCGGCAAGCCGAGATTTAAGCCTCCCTTCCCCGCCAACTATGGCCTGTACGGCAGGCCTACCACAATAAACAACACCCAGACGCTCGCCAGCGTCCCGATGATTTTGCGCAAGGGTGCGGAATGGTATGCCGGTTTGGGTCCTGAGGGTTCTGGCGGTACCGCGCTTTTTTCCGTATCCGGGCACATAGAAAAGCCCGGAAACTACGAGTTGCCCATGGGGATCCCTTTCAAAGATCTGCTCGAAATTTCCGGTGGGGTACTCGGTGGACGTCGGCTCAAGGCCGTTATTCCCGGTGGTTCGTCTGTCCCGGTTCTCCCGGGAGAGTTGATCATGGGCTGTACGATGGACTATGCCTCGTTACAAAAGGCCGGATCGTCGTTTGGTACGGGCGCCGTCATCGTGATGGATGACACGACCTGCATGGTCGGGGCGTTGCGGCGTATCTCACGTTTCTACATGTCCGAATCCTGCGGTCAGTGCACGCCTTGCCGCGAAGGCACGGGCTGGATCTATCGAGTACTGACCCGGATCATCGATGGCAAGGGCCGCGAAGAAGATCTTCGGTTGTTGGTCGAAGTGGCGAACAGGATTGAGGGGCGCACCATATGCGCACTCGGCGATGCCGCGGCCTGGCCTGTACAAAGCTTCCTTAAGCACTTTTACCAAGAGTTCGAATACATGGTCCGAAATGCGGGCCGAAGCATGGTGACTGGAACAGGCCCTGAGATTCACCAGTAACCCCAGAGGCACGACGTGCCATGCGGTTCACAAACCCGTGGGTCCCGAAAAAGGCAGCATATTGATCCTATTGTATATTCTCGGGTGTGGGTGGCGAATTGCTGAATTAAGCAGCAGCTCGGAATTGTGGCGCGGTGGTCTTGCGTGAGTTTTGCGGGACTCAGTGCTGCTTCGTTGTGCTTTATCCTGCTTGCGTGACAACGGGCGTCCCGGCAAGTGGTTGATAAAGCACTGGTTTAGGTTGCATTCCTGAACTCATAACCCGAAGGTCGTAGGTTCAAATCCTGCCCCCGCTACCAAATTTTAGTAGCTATTTCAGTACCTTGCGGTTGTTTGTTCGTCTTGGCATTTCGATCAATCAACCGGCCAGCGGAATTCCAGCGGAGTTCGCGGCCAGAGGTGAAAGAAATGGCATACCTTCGCAAGCTCCCGTCGGGAAACTATCAGGTGCAGATCCGAGTTCAGGGTCTGCGCCCGATATCCCGCTCCTTCTCCAAGAAAAAAGACGCCCAGACCTTCGCCAAACAGGTTGAGGGGAATGCCGAATTGGCGCATAAACTCGGTCAGCCGGTCGCAATCTCGATCACGTTCCGAGAACTCGCCGACG
>JAHEIA010000112.1 GCA_024639625.1 Chromatiales bacterium | reverse complement strand
GGTGGCCTATCACGCGCAGCGCTTGGGAATACCCGCGCTGATCGTGATGCCGCTCGCCACGCCCAACGTCAAGCTGGAGCGCACCCGCTCCTTTGGCGCCGAAGTCATACTGCATGGCGAGAGTGTGTCTGAGGCGGGCGACCTGGCGCACAAGCTGGCGGCGGAGCGCCGCTTGACGTTCGTCCACCCTTATGACGACCCGCAGATCATCGCCGGCCAGGGGACCGTCGGCCTCGAGATGTTGCAGCAGGTGCCGAATCTCGACGTGCTCGTGGTGCCGGTGGGCGGCGGAGGCCTGATCTCCGGCATCTCGCTCGTGGCAAAAGCCCTGCGGCCCAACATCCAGATCATCGGCGTGGAAACTCGGCGTTTCCCCTCGATGCTGCGGGTCATGCAGGGACAGGAGCCCGAGTGCGGGCCTTTCAGCATCGCCGAGGGGATCGCCATCAAGAGCCCCGGCAGGCTCACCCTGGAGATCGTCCGCCAGCACGTCGACCGAATCCTGCTGGTGGACGAGCCGGATATCGAGGCTGCCGTCCTGATGTTGCTGGAGGAGGAAAAGACAGTTGCCGAGGGGGCGGGCGCGGTGGGTCTGGCCGCCCTTTGCTGTTTCCCGGAGCAGTTTGCCGGCCGCCAGGTCGGCATCGTCCTATCCGGCGGCAATATCGACCTGCCGATCCTGTCTTCGATCATCCAGCGCGGCCTGGTCAGCTCCGGCCGCCTGGTGCAGCTATCCTTGGATCTGCGGGACGTCCCCGGGGAGCTTGCAAGAGCGGTGGAGAGCATCGCCGGAACCGGGGCCAATATCGTGCAGGTAAACCATCAACGCATCTTCACCGAGTTGCCACTGCAGGCGACCGCGGTGCAATTCGTTTTGCAGACCCGCGGGACCGCCCATATCACGGAAATCATCCGGGTACTCGACGCAGCCGGTTATCCGACCCGCGTGGATCGCGCTATCGGCGTACACAGCCCGTAATCCGGTCCAGCCTTGGCTCGTCGGTTCACCCCGCAGGGATGGTCACCAACGGCAGCGCTTCCTTACCGCCGGTCTCGGTAAGGGAGAACAGGATCATGACAAAGGCGAAGGTGCGCTTCGACGCGAAATCGCGGTCATCGATCCAGAACCAGTGATCGCGGTAACGGACAGCGGTGAATGCGGTCGCTGGCTTCTCCGGCCCATTTCTAATATCGATGAGCTTTGTCCAATCCGCTCGAGCCGCGCCGCCCTGATCCAGGGCGGGGATGGTTCTTCCCTCTTCCACGTGCTCGGCAGGCACCTCGACCTGAGTGGCCAGAAGAATCATGATCTGCAGCATCGAACGCGAGAGCATGGCGATCTCCGCATCGCCCTTCGGCAGCAGGCCATACGTCACAGTGACATTCTCAGCGCCGGGCCGTAAACCGAGAAGACCATCGAGTTCCCTGATTGCCTCTGCGATGTCGGACGGCAGGTTCTTCCGGTAGAAAAACAGAACCGTGGTCTCCGTGTCCGCCTTGCCCCTGACAATCTGCATCCCGACCGCACCCGAGCGCTGCAGTTTGCGCAGCAAGGAGACCGCACGGTAGTACCCGGGATCTCCCGGATAGGCGTTCGCGCCGCCCGTGACCCGCGAGCGCAGACCGTTGATGGCGTCCACGGTAAGCGGGAGGATGAGTTCGGCCGACCACCCGGATTGAAGAAGGAATAGGATTGCGCGCGGTGGGATCGGCGTGAGGAAGTTCTGATTGAATTTTTGACCGGTAATCGGCGCGTAGGTGATGGTCGGGCGGTCGACGTATTTCCCGCTGGCGCCTAGAGCCAGAAAGTCCCCCTGTACCGCGCTTTCCGAGGAAAGCGTCCCTCCAAGATTGACCGTGCTCTCTACCGTATAGCCGCTGACGATCGAGGCCACATCGACGAACAGGGGCATGTCCGCGTAGCGAATCTTGACGATGTTCAGCAGGGTCTGTTCTTTCCAAGAATCGGAGATTGCGGCGTTATAGTCGAAGCGATCGCGCGGCACCGTCGTTGGGCCCAGGTTCGTGCATCCGACGAGCAACGAGCCAAGCATACACCACAGAACAGTTTGGGCTCTCATAGCAACAGGTCCCCGAAATCGTAGGCCGCAGGCGCCTCTTGCGCACGACGGAAATTTCGCCCTTCTTTTGCATCCTTTACCAGTCCACCCTCTCGCCCGCTTTTGTTAACACAGGCTCGCGGGAGTCAAGTATTACTTGCCCCGGGTGGCGAATCAGCCGCAGCCCCTATCGGCTGTTCCGAGGCCTGCCGTCCCTGTTTCAACCAGGCCATGAACAATGTGTAGCCGAGCACCAGCACGATGGAGCCTACGAACAGGCCGATGATCCCCATCGACAGGAACCCGCCGATAGCTCCGATGAAGATCACCGCCATCGGGACGTTGACCCCGCGGCCGAGCAGTATGGGTTTTAGGATGTTGTCGAGTACCCCGACGAAGATGCTCCAGACCGTGAACACCACAGCGGTCAGTGTATCGCCGGTGGAGAACACGTAGATCACGCTGGGAACCAGGACCAGGGTCGGTCCGATCTGGATCACGCTGAGCAACAGGCAGAGCACCGCCCAGAATCCGGCTCCGGGTACACCGGCCGCCATGAAACCGATCCCGGCCAGCAGCGATTGGATGAACGCGACACCCAGGATACCCCGCGCCACGCTTCTCACCGTCGTCTCGGCCAACTTGGCGAACTCCGGGCCGCGGTCTCCGGCGAGGCGGGTGAAAACGGCCTGGGCTGCGCGATAGCCACTCTCGGCGGTGGCCAGGAAGAAACCGGATATGACGATGGAAACGATGAAAATCAGGATGCTCAAGCCGGTCCCTGCGACGGCCCCCAGCAACCATCCGGTGAAAGGCTTAAGTTGCGGCCCGATCTCCACCAGGGCGGCCTCCAGATTCACCGAGGCAAGGCTCCAAAATTTGTGCAGAGGTTTCCCTATGAGCGGCCAGGCGGCGACACTATCCGGCGGAGGCGGTATGCTCAGGGTGCCCTCTTGCACGGTAGCCGCCAGGTATCGAACGGTCCCCACCAGGGTGTCGCTGAGCATCACCGTCGGCGTAATTAGGAACAGCAGGCCGAGGATCGTAACCAGGGCAGCGGCGAGCTTTCGGCGGCCACTGAGAAGCTTCAATACCCATAGGAACACCGGATAAACAGCGATCGCGATGATCACCCCCCATACGATGGGTACAACAAACGGCTGAATAATCTGGAAGCACCAGGCCGCCAGCAGCAATACGATGCCGATACGGATCGTCGTCTCGAGCGGATTGGCGTACAGGACCTTTTCGCTGGCCTCGCTCATCGTGTCTCCGTTGGTCCGCGTCCGTCCGTCATCCCCGGCAAAACCTGTAACAGGCTAGGGGTTTCAGCGATCGTCCGGTCCGCACAGGGTATGCAGCTTGCCGGCGCCCTGTCCAGTTCTACGGCAAGCAGAGCCGAATGATCCGCAACAAGGAGGACACCGACCCCATGATCAATCGGCCCCCGGAACTCGGTCCGCGCCGGCGGGGCCTCCTTGATCGCGGCGGATCCGGATATCGAGAGGACGGTTAGTGTCCAGGTGGACATCGCGCTGCGGAAACGCGATCACCAGCCCGGCCTGGTTGAACTTGCGATTGATCGCTCGGTGCAGGTCGCTGATGGTAGCGAGGCGATTATCCAGTGATTCGAGATGGCAGCGCAAGAAGAGCATCAAAGAATTGTCGCCGAAGCCCTCGAAGGTGACTTTCGGCTCCGGGTCGGAAAGCACGTTCTCATGTTCTTCCGCCGCCTCGGTCATGAGCGCAAGCGCGCGATCAACGTCACTGCCGTAGGCGATCCCGACCGGGATCGCGATGCGGATAACCTGATCGGAAAGCGACCAATTGAGGAGACGGCCGGTGATGAACTCCTTGTTCGGGACCAGCAGCTCCTTGCGGTCCAGATTGCGTATGGTGGTGGCCCGGATGCGGATGCGGGTGACTACGCCATCGGTTTCGCCGACCGTAACCATGTCCCCGACCCGGATCGGTCTTTCGAACAGGATGATCAGGCCGCTGATGAAATTGGCCACGATCTCCTGCAAGCCAAAGCCGATGCCGACACCCAGAGCGGCAACCAGCCACTGTACCTGCGACCAACTGGCGCCGATGGTGTTGAAGACCAGCAGGAAGCCAATAGTGGCTACGGTATAGCCCGTCAAGGTGGTGACCGTATAGCGCGTGCCCGGCGCCATTTCGAGGCGTCGCAGTACGACCAGCTCGAGGAAGTCCGGCAGGCTGCGTGCGGCCACCGCCGTCGCACCGGCGATCAGTACCGCCAGGACGAGATCTTCGAGCGTGATCGGGAGGCGCTTGTCGATCCCCTCCACGACCACTGTGTGGTGCCATAGCGTAATCTCGCCCAGGATCCCGAAGGCGGGAAGAACGTCCGTCCAGATCACCCAGAGACCGATCACCCCGGCGAAAACCAGCGCGGTCTTCAGCAGCTTCCGGCTTTCCTCGCTGAGCGTATCCAGATCGACCTTTGGCTCCTCGACCTCGAACAGATTCTCCTCATCATGGGCCTCGTGCCCTTGCACCGCGCCCCGCCGCTCAGGGCGTCGTTCGACCGCCTCCCGGTAGGCGAGCCGGCGCCGGATGATCAGCAGCCAGCGCAGGACGATATTCTGCGCCACGACCAGCCACAGGATCATCCAGCCGGTCTTGACAAGATTGCTGGTCAATGTCCCCGCGGTATGCAGATAACCCGCCAGCGCCAAGGCTACGTGCGCCAGTGGAACGGATACCACAAAAGCGAACCATAACCTGCCCGTTCGGGCGAGCATCCCGGCCTTGTGCCGCTTGAGATACCACCGCAACACCCCCTGGCCAGGATGCAGTACACGATAAAAAAACACGCTCAACGAGGCCATCACTAGGACGAAACACAGCAGCCCGAGAGTGCCTCCCTGGCTCGCGATATCCTGATTGATGGCGATGCCGGTAACCAGGGAAAGCGGTACGAACACCAGCATCAGGCGATAGGTCTCCCGCCGCAGCAGACGCAGGCTCTCCGGAGGCCAGCGAAAATGGGCGGCGGCAAGGCCATGCGGCAGGCACAGCTCGCGAAACATCTGCAGAAAGAAGAAGTTCGGGGATACCCAAAGCAAGGCTCTAGCCACAAGCTTGGTAAACTCGCTGCCTTCCAGCGAGAATCGCAGCTCCAGACCGAGTACCGCCAGCAACAGCGGTCCCGGCGCGGCGAGCAACAGGGTCAGGCCCAGGGCCTGAAAAGTGTAGCCGATCCGGTCGGTGGTCGGATTGCCGATCTTTCGCGCGGTGCCCAGCAGCGCCCGGCGCAGCCTGCGGATTCTCACCATCAAGACACCGATCGCGACCACTGCGAGGACGACGAACGGGGAATGGGTGGCCTCATGGATCGAGGTTCGTGCAACCTCGAACCAGCCGGTGGGCGAGAGCAGTCGGGCTGTCTCTGCAGGCAGGGCACGCAATGCAGCGAGGCTTACCGGGGAGGCGGTGCGTACCCAGAGCAGGCGCTCGGCGAGAAATTCGTCGAACGTTTCAATGGTCTCGATCAACCGCCGCTGTTCGAAATCCAGCTCCGCAAGCGCCCGCAGATAGGCCTCGCCGGTTTCGCTCGCCCGGTCGAGGATCTCTCGGCGACTTTCGAGCAAGGCGGTTACCTCGTCGCGGATTACGGCTGGCTCCTCGCGTCCCAGTTCCCCCGTGAGCGTCTCGGCGAAGGCCTCGATATCGCGCAGCTTATGCTCTTCCTCCTTGTACCTCAGTTGTCTGAGTCCGGCCTCGGCAATCACCTGCTCACGCTGCCTGGCCCCTTTGCGCAGGATCCGCAGGTCCGGCAGTTTGCGCCGCTGCTCCTGCATGAGCGCGCCGAGGGCCTGATTCAGGCCCGCGATATCCAGTTTCTGTCGGAGGGACGAAAAGTCGTCCGCGATGCGCTGGGCAGAGGCGCTAACCTCGGTTCCGGCCGCGGTCACCTCTTCGAGGTCGGCGGCCATGTCCGCCAGCTCGTTGCTGAAATCCGCGTTCTCCTCCGCCACACGCTGCACGAGCGGGTGCTTGCCCAGGGCCTGGCGGCGGGCTGTCTCCGCCTCGGCCTGAGCCGTCTCCGCCTCGCTCAGGCGTCTCTGGTTGACGATCTCCCCGAGTGTGCCTACCCGCTCCCGGAGTTGCTTGGCCTCGAGCCCGGTCGCCTCGCGCTGCGCCTCCAGCAGCTCTATCCGCATGGGCTGGCTCAGCAGTTCCTGTTCGAGCATCTGAACTTCCGAGTCGAGCGCCAGGGCCTCGGTCTGCAACTGCCAGGTTCTGGCCTCGGTGAGCGGCGCCAGTTCGTTCGCCGGCGGCGGCGCTTGAAGCTCATCGCTTAGCGCTTCCAGCTCCTGTTTCAGCTCGGCAAGTCGCTCGCGGGAACTTTCTGGTCGCTCCGATTGGCTCGCGAGCTCTTTCTCGATTTCGGAAAGCCTGGCTTCGGCTACCGCCAGGCTCGCCTTTGCGCCCAGAAGAAGTTGCTGAAGCTTTTCGGTAGAGGCATCGTGCAACTCGTCGGAAAGCGAAGAGGAAGATTCTTCCTGCACCTCCCCCAGCTCTTTGCGTATCCGTTCCGCCTCCAGCGGCGCGGACTCCCGGGCACGCAGGTAAGCCTCTGCGCTGGCTTTGTTGGCGGCCTCGACCTCCAGGTTGCTCAGCGCCTTGCGATAGAGCTCCGTCAGCTTTGTCTTCGTCGGCGGGTCCAAATCCTCGCTCGCCTCGGTCTCTTCGACTCGGGCCTCCAGCCTCTCGGCAGTGACATCGAAGTGCAGGGAATCCGGCGCCACGGCAGCGGACTCCTGGGCAACGACACCAATCGGAGCAAAGAGCAACAGGATGGCGAATAGATAGGACCCTGAGGGAGGCATCATCCGCTCAATCGGCAGGTATCCGGGCTGGGTCTAGTGACAGGCTGTAACCTAAAGCAATACCTGCGACGGGACTGCTCTGCCGCACTATTTGAGCACATCGAACCCGAAGGTGAACATCAGGCCGGCGGTTCCGAGCAGGTTCATCTGGACGCTGGCGCGTTTGTACTTGAAACCGAGCGCTGGAACGATGCCGGGGGCGACCCCGTCGTGGTTGAAAGGGATCTTGTCCTCGTAGGGCTCCTTGTAACCGAGGACTACGCCACCGGTGAGCTTGACATAGAGGCTCGGGTGGAGCGCATCGATCGACCACTGCTTGCCGCCGTAGATGTAGTTACACTTCTGGTCGAAGGAATTGTTAAAGTAGGACCAACCCGCCAACCATCGGCGATCGCTTTGCCACTCCACCCCGATCAGCCAGGACCAGTCGGTATGCTCGTCGTCCTTGTCGAAGTGGATGGCGGTGGGCGCTCCCTGCACCATGATCAAGTCGTTCTCCTGGAACACCCCAGCTTCGGTGGTCCAGCATGCAACAAGAGCAAGGATACCGGCCATTGTTCGCGCAATGTTCATAATCGAAAGTGTCCTCCCGGCATCCAGGGCACTCACCCTGAGCTCGGTTTCCAAGGTTGTTATTCAGCGTGATCCGCAGGGCTAGATCACACTTCGACAAAGTTGTTTCCGCCCCCATCTAGGGACTTGAGCTGGGCGCACCCTCGTCTGCAGCGAATCCCGCCGCGGCGGTCGGTTGGGTCTGCCGCGGAAAGTCCCAGAATGATCGCTTCTTCGCGGGTTCCCGGTAATCGATCTTGTTCGCCTCGGCCTCCGCCTCCAGGACCCAGCCACCGCCCATCGCCTTATAGACATTCACCAACGAGCCGTAGTCAGCGCCCTGGTTCTGGGCGTACAGAAGCTCCGCATCGAACAGCCGGCGCTCCGCATCGAGCACCTCGAGGTAACTGACCGCGCCTTCGTTGTAGCGCAACTGGGCGAATCGTGCATACTCTTCCAGCGCCTCCACTCTGTGTCCCTGGGCATCGAGTTCCTCACGGGAGGTCCGGGTTGTGATGAGTGCGTCGTCCACTTCCCGAAACGCGGTCTGGATGGTCTGCCGATACGCCGCCAGTGCCTGGCGCTGCGCCGCCTCGGAGGCACGCACCTGGCTCGAGATGCGGCCGCCGCTGAAAACGGGTCCGAGCAGCGAGCCGCCCAGGCCCCAGACGTTGGACCCGCTGGTCAGCAGATCGGAAAGATCGTCGCTGGCGTAGCCAAACAGCCCCGTGAGCGAGATGGCCGGGAAATACAGGCTACGTGCAACCCCGATCTGCGCATTGGCCGCAATCAGGTTTTGTTCCGCACGCAGAATGTCGGGGCGGCGCGCCAGCAGCTCGGACGGCACCCCCTCGGGTACGGCGGGCAGGGTCAGTTCGGGGAGGCGTTTGCCGCGCGGTATGGGACCTGGATTACGCCCCACGA
>JAHEIA010000111.1 GCA_024639625.1 Chromatiales bacterium | reverse complement strand
GCATTTCGAAAAAATGCTCTACGATAACGCGCAGCTATTGGGGCTTTATGCTCAGGCGTGGCAGATATCGCGCAACCCCCTGTTCCGCGAGGCAGCGGACCAGATCGCGACCTGGGTTACGCGCGACATGCAATCCGTCGACGGAGGATACTACTCGAGCCTGGACGCCGACAGCGACGGCCACGAGGGCAGCTTCTATCTCTGGGATCCGGCGGAGATTCAGGCGCTTCTTTCCGCCTCGGAGTATGCACTGTTCAGCCGTTGTTACGGGCTGGACCGGGCGGCGAATTTCGCCGGCGGCTGGCACTTGCATCAATTTGTTCCTCCGTCGAAACTGGCGCAGCAGATGGATCTGCCATACGCTGAGGTAGACTCGGCATTGAGCGCGGCGCGCGCAAAGTTGCTCGCACGAAGGGCGTCGAGAGCCGAGCCCGGCCGCGACGACAAGATACTGACCGCGTGGAGCGCGCTCATGATCAAGGCCATGGCGCAAGCGAGCCGTATCCTGGGAAGCGCGGCCTACCTTCGCTCCGCCGAACGAGCGGCGCAGTTTCTGCAGCGCAATCTATGGCGAGACGGCCGCTTGCTTGCAACCTGCAAGGACCAGCGGGCCTCGCTTGACGCCTACCTGGACGACTACGCCTTTCTCATCGACGCCCTGCTGGAGTTGCTGCAGGCGCGCTGGCGCAGACAAGACCTCGATCTTGCCATCGCGCTTGCAGATTCCCTGCTGGATCGATTCTGGGACCCGGAACACGGGGGCTTCTTTTTTACCGCCGGCGACCAGCAGGCATTGATCCATCGGCCGAAGCCGATTGGCGACGAGGCCATCCCAGCCGGAAACGGGATAGCAGCGCAGGTGCTTCTGCGGCTGGGCCACCTTCTGGGCGAGCCGCGTTATCTGGACGCCGCGGAGCGCACGTTGGCCATGGCCTGGGAATCGCTGCGCCGCTTTCCGCAGGCTCACTGCAGCCTGCTGACTGCACTGGACGCACTCGAGCGTCCGGGCGAGATCATCGTCATCCGCGATGACGACCCCGGTCTGCAACTCTGGCGGGCCCGCGCCTGCGCCGCCTACGCTCCGTCACGTTACGTAGCTGCGATCCCGTCCGATGCGGCGCAGCTTCCGGGCCTGCTCGACACGCGCAGCGCGCGCTCCGGAGGCGTCGCCTACATCTGCAGCGGCACCCGCTGCCGCCAGCCAGTCACCGAGCTTGGAGAATTGGAGGCGCTGCTCGGGCAGGCCGCGTCGAGCATGAATTAGGCTCTCCACGCTACGCCGGAGCCAAGCCGTGAAGTCCTGCTGCGGACGCCACGACAGCAGGGAATTGCGCCGCGCGCAACAAGCAGGAGGCGCGGGATCCGTGGCGTCACCGTCCTTATGTTTGACCGTATTCACATGAACGCAAGCGCAGATTTATGATAGTGTATAGGGTCTTTGGCTCAAGAGTACGCTGATTCTCCAGCGCGAGAGATCTTACGAGTGCTCGGGATTTTTTTGGCAAGCGCTCATGAAGCGTAGCTCGAATCGATTTGAAGCAGGAATTCGCATGTCTGCGCCGCAACAGACCCTGGTTACTTCGGCAGACGAACCGCAGTTCGCGGCTGCGCAGCCGTTTGTCTATGCGCGAGAGGAATCCGCTGCCGACAGGCCCTCCGCGGCCAGGTCCGGTGCGTCGCGAGAATTTGTTGACCCCGCCTGGTCTACAGCGCTGGAGCGCAATCAGCTAAGCAGTTTTCGCCAGATCTGGGAGTTGAAGGCCTGCTGGTTCGAGCCGGTCAACCAACGCCGAGGAGGTTGGAGCGGTGCGAGCCGGATCGAGATCACCGGTCCGGACGGCCGTCGACGCGGGCTCTTTCTCAAGCGGCAAGAACGTCACTTCTGCCGAACACCGAACAACCCCTTCCAGCGGACGCCCACTTATCTGCGGGAATTCAACAATCTTCAACGCTGCGAACGCCTCGGCATCCCGACACCGCGGATCGTCTACTTCGGACTCGGTCCGGAGCGCTCCAAGTCGCAGGCCATTCTGATCACGGAAGAACTCGCCGGCTACCGCTCCATCAAGGAATGGTTGGCGGATTCGGCCCAGGGCAAAGGGGATTTACGAAACCGCCGCAGGATTCTGCGGGAACTCGGCGGCCTAGTGCGCAAGCTGCATCACCATCGACTGCAGCATCACGCCTTGAAACCAAACAATATCTTCGTCAGGATCGATCCGGCCAGCGGCGATCCGTCGCTCTGCCTGCTCGACCTGGAGATGATGCGATGGCACCCCAGACCCGCCTACCGGGATCTCCTCACGCTGTACCGCAAGACCGCAAATGTAAGCAACAGGGACCGTATGTCCTTCTTTCTTGCTTACCTCGGGATCGAAACGCTGGATGCTAGTGGCGCGCGGCTGTGGCGAAAACTGGCGGGGCGCTACCTGCGCAAGAGCCAACGTCCGACCTAAATAAAGCTAGGCTGCCCCACGCGGGAACCGTGTGGCTGGCTATTTTCTCCGGCGCATTCGCTAGCGGTCGTCCCTTGCCCTCCAGCGCAGCTCCGAGGCAAGATCGTTGGACCTCGCTTCTACCCAATGCTCGCCCTGCTCGGTCTGCTCCTTTTTCCAGAATGGCGCCCGGGTCTTCAAGAAGTCGATGATGAACTCGCAAGCACGGAAGGCATCGCCGCGGTGGCTGCTCGCGACCATCACCAGCACGATGGGGTCCTGGGGCCGCAACTCACCGACTCGATGCACTACACTGACGGCCTGCAGAGGCCAACGCTCTGCGGCCTCTTCGACAATCCGGCGCAGCGCCTTTTCCGCCATACCCGGGTAGTGCTCCAGGGTCATGGAGAGCACCCGCCGGCCCTGATTGAGGTCGCGCATCAGGCCAAGGAAGCTGACCACCGCTCCAACGCCCGGATTGTCCCGGTGCAGGTCTCCCGCGACCTCTAGGGGATCGAACGCTTCGGCTTGAATCCGAATCGACCGGCGCATGCGCTCAACCCCCGGTCACCGGAGGGAAATAGGCCACCTCGTCGCCGTCCCGCAGGGGCTGCGCCGCATCGGCCACCTCCTCATTAACGGCCATCATCACGCTCTGCTCACCGCCGAACGCCTCGCTCCACACACCGCCACGCCGGCGCAGCTGCTCCGTAAGGGCGGCCAGGTCGCGGATCTCGGGGGTCAGGGCCATCTGCTCGTCGGCGGTACCCAAGTGCTCCCGGAGACGGGCGAAATACCGGATCTTGATCATGAAAGCAGCTCGCTGAAAGGGATGAAGTCCACCAAATCACCTGTCTGCAATTTGCGCCCCGCTTCGATCACCGCGAGTCCGTCGGACCAAGCAACCGAACTGAGCACCGCGGAAGACCGACTGGGGTGGGGCTGCAGCCAGAGATCCCCCTCCGCCCCCTTGGTCAAGCGGGCCCGCAGGTACTCTCTTCGGCGATCCGGGTTGGGCCAATCAAAACCCGCCCGGACCCCCACGGCCATAGGAGCAAGGTCACCCGCGACGCCCTGCATTCGCAGGATAAACGGCCGCGCGAAAAGACAGAAGGTCACAAACAGGGAAACCGGGTTGCCGGGGGATCCGATGAACGGCGTTCCGGCGACCTCTCCAAAGGCGAGGGGTTTACCCGGACGGATCGCGGCCTGCCAAAGTTCGAGGGAACCCAGGCGCTCGAGGGCCGGCTTCACGTGATCCTCGTCGCCGACGGAAACCCCACCGCTGGCGAGAATCAGATCCGCCTCGGCGGCAGCGCGAGACAAGGCGGCGCAAGTCGCATCGAGGGTGTCGTCGACGATCCCCAGCGGGACGATCTCACAGTTCAAACGCCGCAGCAGACCGTGAGCGACGAACTGATTGGAGTTGTAGATCTGCCCTGGACGCAACGGCGTGCCGGGCATCACCAATTCGTCGCCGCTGCAGAACACCGCTACGCGAAGCCGGCGGAACACCTCTATGTCACAGACACCCACGGACGCTGCCAGTCCCAGGTGCTGCGGCGCGAGGCGCGTCCCGGCGGCAATCACTTCCTGGCCCACGCGGATGTCTTCTCCAGCGCGCCGGATATTCGCCGCTGCTCGCAACGGTGCGTCGATGCGCACCCGGTCACCAGTCAGGGAACACACCTCCTGCATCGCCACCGCATCAGCACCCGGCGGGATCGGGGCGCCGGTAAAGATGCGGGCGGCAGTCCCGGGTAATAATTCGCTGCCGACTTGACCCGCCACGATGCGTTGCGCGACGCGCAACCCCTCTGGGCAGTCGAGATCGGTTCGCCGCAACGCAAACCCGTCCATGGCGCTGTTGTCCCACGGCGGGACATCGACCGTGCTGACCACGGGCCGGGAAAGCACGCGGTCCAGTGCATCGCCGATGTCCGACAGGTGCTCGGTATCGGCCACGGGGAAGGCCCGGGACAGCAGTAGCGCCAAGGCCTCGTCGTAGGACCGCAGCGTACCGGTTGGTGTGCAGCAGCCCGTCATCGCCGAAGCCTGCCCTGCCCCACGGATAGGGGGGCGCAAAAACAGCAGCAGCAAGGGAACCGCATGCGCTTATCCCTCGAGCAGGCGCGGAAACATCTGGGCAAAATTGCAGGGTCTGGTGCGGTGGTCAAGCTGTGGCTCGAGGATTTGCTCCCAGGCCGTCTTGCAGGCACCTGTCGATCCGGGCAAACAGAAGATCAGGGTCCCGTTTGCCAGCCCACCGACCGCCCGAGACTGGATCGTGGAAGGCCCAATCTCCGGAAACGAAGCCTTACGGAAGAGTTCCCCGAAGCCTTCGATCGCCTTGTCCAATAACGGAGTAACCGCTTCCGGGGTGCTGTCGCGGCCGGTGATGCCGGTGCCGCCGGTGCTGATCACCACCTGGATCTGGGGATCTGCGATCCAATGGGAAAACAGCGCGCGCATCTGGTAGACATCGTCAGGGACTATGCTTTTCGCCAGCACGCGGTGACCGGCCCTCAGGGCGCACTCGCGCAACAAGTGTCCGGATTTGTCCGTCTCCTCGGTGCGCGTGTCAGAGACCGTAAGCAGCGCGAGCGCTAGCGGCACGAATCCGGTGTCTTTGAAATGTTCGCTCATTGTTCGTCGGCAGCCCTGTTTCGTAGGGATTAAGCAAATGAGTAACCGAAGGCCTGTTTGAAACGGTCGGCAAATTCGTCCGCTGTAAAATGGTGATTCTGGGTTCCCGCGTGTTCGATCTTCGCTGCTCCCATCAAGGAAGCGATGCGCCCCGTGGTCGCCCAGTCCATCTGGTTCATCAAGCCATAGAGCAAGCCGGCGCGATACGCGTCTCCGCATCCCGTCGGATCCACAAGGCTCTGTACGGGCGCCGCGGGCACGTCGAAGATCCGGCCATCCGCGTAGATGGTAGAACCTTCTCCGCCTCCGGTCACGATCACCCCTTCGACGCGCTCGACCAACTGGGACGGCGACAGGCCCGTTCGCTCCTCCATCAATTTCGCCTCGTAGTCGTTGAACGCCAGCCAACTGGCCTGTTCTACGAAATCCAAGAGGTCCTGCCGGTCGAACAAGGGCATGCCCTGTCCAGGGTCGAAAATAAAAGGAATCCCTGCCTCGGAAAACTGCCGCGCGTGATCGATCATTCCCTGCCGGCCATCCGGCGACACGATCCCGAGGCTCACCCCGTTCGCCTGAGAGACCTTATTCTGGTGAGAATAGTTCATCGCCCCAGGATGGAAAGCGGTGATCTGGTTGTCGTCCTGGTCCGTGGTGATGTAGGCCTGCGCGGTGTAGCTACCCTCGACCACGGTTATGTGGGCGCGCGAAACCCCGCACCGATCCATCCATTGTTCGTAGGGGGTGAAGTCGCTGCCCACCGTCGCCATCGGATGGCCGACGCCACCGAGAAGCCGCAGGTTATAGGCAATATTGCCGGCGCAGCCGCCAAATTCCCGGCGCATGTCGGGCACCAGGAACGACACGTTCAAGATGTGCACCTGCTCGGGCAGGATGTGGTTTTTGAACTGGTCTTGAAACACCATGATGGTGTCGAAGGCGATCGATCCACAAATCAATGCTGACATGAGCAACTCCCAAAAAACTGGCTAGTGCGGTTTCGCCCGGCCGCCCCTGTTGCGCCCAGGGCGAGCCGATCAGGGCATCCAGCGGCCGGCAAGCACGAGCAGCCACACCAGGGCACAGAACAGGATGCTGAGGAACACCGCTGCCGAGGCGACATCCTTCGCCCGCGCGGACAACTCGTGCCTCTCCATGCCGATCCGGTCCACGATCGCCTCTGCCGCCGAATTGAGGAGCTCGACGATTAGCACCACCAACCAGCTGCCCACCAGGAGCGCGCGCTCGACACCCGACTCGCCGAGCCAGAGACCCAGCGGGACCACCAGCAACCCGGCGGAGATCTCTAGCCGGAACGCCTCTTCGTGCCGGAAACACTGGCGCAACCCGGCCATCGAGTAGCGCAAGGCGTTGGCAAGCCGCCGCAGGCCCCTGACATTCTGGTAGGCCATGTTCGCTAGCGCGGGTTGTCAGGCAGCATGGTGGTTCGCTACTGCCCCGGTTCCGCTGCGCTCAACCCGCGTCGCCGGGAACCCAACGCAAGTCCAGCTCGCGGGCGGCTCGCACATCGTCCAGGCGCCGCACCGGCATATCGTATGGTGCACCTTTCAGTAACTCGGGATGCTGCGCCGCCTCCTCTAGGATCCGGCACAGGGCCTCGACAAACCCGTCCAGGGTGGCTTGATCCTCGGTCTCGGTCGGCTCGATCAACAGGCACTCGGGAACAAGCAAGGGAAAGTAGGTGGTCGGCGCATGATAGCCGTGATCCAGCAGACGTTTCGCGAAATCCATTGCGTTCGTCCCCCATTGCCTGGCTTGGTGCTTGAGGGTGAGTATGAATTCGTGGGTGGCGCGACGCTGCGGGTAGGCGGCCTCGAACCCGGCTTGCGTCAGCCGCTTGAGTAGATAGTTCGCGTTCAAGGTCGAGTATTCGGCCACCCGCACCATACCTTCACGCCCGAGCAGGAGCGCGTAGACATAGGCCCGCAGCAAGACGCCGGCATTGCCGGCGAAAGCGGTCAAACGCCCGATGCTGGCCGGGCAATCCTCAGCGGTCAGCCACCGGTATTCGCTCCCGTCGCTGGCCACCATAGGCACCGGTAGATAGGGCGCGAGACGTTCGCTTACACCCACCGGACCCGAGCCGGGGCCGCCACCCCCGTGCGGCGTGGAAAACGTCTTGTGCAAGTTCATATGGATCACGTCGAAGCCCATATCGCCCGGACGCACCTTGCCCAGTATCGCGTTCAGGTTGGCCCCGTCGTAATACAGCAAGCCACCCGCCTGGTGCACCAGGCGTGCGATGTCTTCGATTCGCCGCTCGAAGACCCCCAGGGTCGACGGGTTCGTCAACATGATACCGGCTGTCTGCGGACCCAAGGCCCCGCGCAGCGCCTCCAGGTCCACATCTCCCGATTCGTCGGTCGGGATCTCCCGTACCTTGTAGCCGCACATCACGGCGGAGGCAGGGTTCGTACCGTGCGCCGCATCGGGCACCAGGATCTCGCTTCGCTGCGTATCGCCTCGCGCGTCATGGTAGGCGCGGATCATCGCCACTCCGGCGAATTCCCCCTGGGCCCCCGCCGCCGGGGAAAGCGAGACCGCGTGCATGCCCGTGACGTCCTTCAGCATCTCCTGCAGCTCGTACAGACAGGCCATGAAACCCTGGCTGTGCGAATCCGGCGCCTGCGGGTGTCGGGCGAGGAATCCAGGCAACATCGCCATGGCGTTGCAGGCCCGCGGATTGTACTTCATGGTGCAGGAACCCAGGGGATAGAAATGGGTGTCGATGGAAAAATTCTTCTGCGACAGCCGAGTGTAGTGCCGCACCACCTGCATCTCCGACACCTCGGGCAGAGACGCCGGCGTGCGGCGCAAGAACCGCTCGGGGATGTCCGGGGCGCTTGCTCGACGCAATGGGGACTGCGCACTTGCCCGGCGCCCACTCCGCGACTGCTCGAAGATCAACATGGCGGCAAGCCTAATCCCACTCTCGATCCGCCGGCAGGGGGCGCCGGCATGGCGAAGGCGACCCGCCCACAGAAGCGCGGGACAAAGCAGATATCCTCACGACAGGGCGGCAAGCGCTGGCGCATAATCAGGCTCCTGGGTGATCTCGGGAACCAACTGGGCGTACACGATCTTGTTGTTTTCGTCGGCTACCAGCACGGCACGCGCGGTGATGCCCGCCAACGGCCCGTCGCTGATCAACACCCCGTAGTCCTTGGCGAAATTGCGTGAGCGCATCATGGATAGGGTGACCACATTCTCGATGCCTTCGGCGCCGCAAAGCCGGCCTTGGGCGAAGGGCAGGTCGGCAGAGACCACCAATGCCACCACATCGGCCCGCGCGTCGAGC
>JAHEIA010000527.1 GCA_024639625.1 Chromatiales bacterium | reverse complement strand
GCGCTTCCGTGATACGGGGTGTGGGCGAAAAAGCATCCATCAGAACTGCCCGCTCGTGTCGCGCACTGTCGAGCAGGCGCCCCTGCTATTCCTTAACCGGCCGTTTGCCGAGTTTGCGCTGCAGGGTTCGGCGATGCATCCCGAGGGCTCGGGCGGTGGCGGAGATATTGCCGTCGTGCTGCATCAACACTCGCTGCAGATGCTCCCACTCCAGACGCCGGGTCGACGGGGGCGTGGGGGCGGGAGTGACATCGGCGTCACCCTCGGTGAGGCTGAAGGAAGCGACGATCTGGTCCGCATCGGCCGGCTTGGTGAGATAGTGGATCGCACCGAGCTTGATGGCTTCCACTGCCGTGGCGATGCTAGCGTAGCCGGTGAGGACTAGAATCCGGACGTCGGGATGGAGGGCCTTGAGCCGTTCCACCAGAACGAGGCCCGATTCCTGGCCGATGCGCAGGTCGATCACTGCGTATTGCGGCGGAGTCCTTTCCGCAGCCGTCTCCGCCTGCTGAATATTGAGGGCGCTGAGGACCTCGAAGCCCCGTTTGCGCAGGGCGCGCTCCAGGACCTGGCAGAAGATCTCGTCATCGTCCACCAGCAGGAGTGTGGGTCGGGCGCCGCCGTTCTCCTCGGGCTCAACAATCATGGCAGCTCGCCTGTCGACAGGGGCAGACGGATCTCGGTGCAGACCCCGCCGCCATCGCGCGCGAAGAGCTGCACATCGCCGCCCAAGCGCTGGATCGCCGCGTGCGCTAGAAAAAGGCCGAGACCCAGCCCGTGTTCCTTGGTCGAATGCTGCGGATCGCCGATGGTATCCGAAACCACCGGGTGCAGCCCTTCTCCGCGATCCAAGATGCGCAGCAGAAGCTCTCGCGAGTCCCATCGAGCCTGTGCCGTCACGCTCTGCGGAGAGGCGTCCGCCGCGTTATCCAGGATGCTGTTGATCGCCTGACGCAGCGTCTCGTCGGCAAGGACGTGTTTGCCGCTTGCGCCATCCATGATGTCGAGATCAACCGCGACGTCCGGCCGATGCATCTCCCATTGCTCGATCAGGTCCTCGAGAAAGGCGACGACCTCCAATTGGCTGCCGCCCACCGCATGGGTAATGCCCGAGGAGGCGGAGATTACCGAGAGCGCGTCTTTGCAGCGTTGAATCTGGCTCTTCAGCGTTGCCAATTGGCTGTGCAGGTCCGGGTCCTTGTCTTCGGGATAGTCCTGCAGCAGCTCATTGGTCAGGATCGCCATGGTGCCGAGCGGCGTGCCCAGTTCGTGGGCCGCACCAGCCGCGAGGGTGCCGAGAGCAATCAAACGCTCGTCGCGCAATAGCTTTTCCCGCGCGGCCGCGAGCTGACGATCCCTTTGCCGGAGGTTGCGCGCCATGTGGGAGACGAAATGGACCATCAGCACGGCGCTCAAGACAAAGCCAAACCACATGCCGAAGATGTGGAGTCCGAAACCGCTGTCAAGGTGGTCGTGGGTCCCCGGCAGCGGCGCGTGCCAGATCATCATGGCGGTATAGGCGGCGATGGCGATCCCCGCCATAGCCCAAGCGTAGCCGCGGGGCAGGTTGATGGTGAGAATCATCAGCGGCAGCAGGTAGATCCAGGCAAAGGGGTTGGTTGCGCCGCCGGTGAAATACAGCAGCCCGGTAACCGCCGCGACGTCGATCAGCAATTGCAGGAAGAACTCCGGCCGGCCGACCGGACGCGGGTTGCGCAGACGCAGCCAGGTCAGCAAGTTCCACACCACCTGGAGCGCAACGATCACCCCCAAGGGTGCCAGCGGAAGTTCCAGTTGCAGACGCGTATGGGCGAACCAGATGATCAGGATCTGTCCGCCGATGGCGATGGAGCGCAGCAGGAACAGGTCCCGCAGGTTGCTGAACTCGGTTGCGAATGAGGGTCGTGTGTCGAGCGTGGTCACTATTCACCTGGTCCGGTTTCCCGCTCAGGAATCGGCGGCTTCCAGATAGTCCAGGTAGCGGAGCCATTGCTCCGCCTGGTTGCGGGTCTCCGGCCCCTCGAGCGCCTGCTCGAAGGCGATCCGTGCCTGGTCTGCCCGCTGCTGGCGGTAGCGGACTACCCCCAGGCTGAGCAACATGCGGTTCTTCTGCTCCCCGGATGTTGCGCCGATCCCCTGCTGCAAGGCTCGTCCGGCATCATCCCAAGCTTCCCGGGAAAAATAAAGCTGCGCCAAGTGTTGGTAGGTCTCAGGATCGGGGTTTTCGGCGACCGCGGTCTCGAGAACCGCGATCGCTTTCGCCCCCTCGCGTGCAGTCTGCCAAGCCTGGGCGGTCAGCCGGAGTGTAGCGGGATCCGATTTCAGCCGGTTGCGCGCCGCCTCCTGCTCAAGCAAGCGCCCTGCCTTGTACGGTAGACCCTGCTGCAGGTAGAGCTGTGCCAGGTAGCGCAGTTGGCTGGGGCGGTCGAGCAGTCCCTGCAGCCAGGCCGATTCGAGGACGGCAAGGGCCTCTTCTTCCTGCTTCAGGGCAAGCAGGGTGGCCGCCAACTGTTGCCAGTATGCGGCGCGACCCGGGGCGAGGCGGATCAGGGCCCGCAAAAGGGGCGGCGTGCGCCGGAGTTGCTTTCCCTCGCTGTAGGCGG
>JAHEIA010000110.1 GCA_024639625.1 Chromatiales bacterium | reverse complement strand
AGCATCCCGCCTTCCCCCGAGCAGATTCCGGTGCCTGCCAGTTCCGCGCCCTTGGCGAGCGCCACCTTGGCCTCCTCGGACAGCGCACCGAAACTCATGTCCGAAACCAATAGCGGGATCTCCAGGCGCAACGGTTTCTTGGCGCGTGGCCCGACAACCAGGTCGGTTGCAACCGCTTCGTCATCCAGCAGCGGCAGCTTGTGCAGTTGCGCCACCACGAACTGCAGCTCTTCCCACTTCGGCAGGCGGTCGCGCGGCACACCCATGGCTGCGGAGGGACCGTGATGACCGACCTTGGTCAGCCCCTCGTCGGCGAGCTTGCGGATAAATTTGACGTGAGGTTCATCCTGGGTGCCCGTGTGATCCTGGTAAGCGCCCTGGTAAGTGTCACGCCGATAGGGCTGCGGGTGTTTTGCAGCCCAGGCGCGGATCTCGTCCCCGTCCACCCAGACCTGACCATCCTCCACCCAGGCGCTGAACTTGGCTAAGGTCTCGCTGTTGTTGTATTCGCTGACGCCGGTATCCAGGCGGTAGTCCCAGTTGTGCACACCGCAAATCAGGTTGTCGCCATCGACATGACCGTCCGCCATCAGCGCGCCGCGGTGCGCGCAGCGGCCATACAGCACCGTCACGTTTTCATCGACGCGAACGACGACCAGATCGACTTCCGCCACGAGTGCGTGTACGGGAACCCGATCTGCCAGTTCGTTCCACGTCTTTACTGCGATCTTATTCATGCTGAACACATCCTCGCTCGGCCGCTTCAAGCTTAGTCGCCCCCCCGAGAAGGGCAAGTTCGGCGGTTGTTCTTGCACCTACCCCGGCGCGGCGCAAGCAAACCACCCACTGATGACAGGAGCACCGTGTGAGAAAGGCGCAGCAGCTCGCGCATTTTTACCGGGTGTACGACGCATCCGCGGTAGCTGCCGCTTCGAAACTGCCGCGTTTCCGAAACGACCCGTTGTCCTTGGCTGCCCCGATTCCCCGGATTACCGATTACCACGGTGGAGTGGACCCGACCGGTTTGTGGCCGGCTCACCTCCTCACGCGCTATTGCTTCGGCTGGCGCCCAGTACGCTCCGTCTGCGCCCTGGAAGCCGCTGCCAATGACGTCAATCTGTGGGACACAGATCCAGGTCGGGGGTGCCGATAATGCTCCTCGGCGTAACCTCCTCGACGTCGATGCTTTGCACATCGTAGTCTTTCACGTCGGGACTCATTCCTGTTCGATGCCTGGCCGTATAGACGGCCACCACATCCAGTTCCGGCGGTACATTGTCTTCCGAAGGTTGCGGCGGCACCTCGATGACGACAAATCCCTCGATGTAGTTCGAGATCGTCACTCCCGATAAGGCCAACAGTTTTCTGATATTGCCGCAGTTCACGGCAAGCGCATGGTCGGCGAGCAGCAATTCTTGCTGCTTACACGAGGGGCGCAGAACCTGCTCCCCCTGCGGCAATGCCACCGCGACTTTCTTGAAAAACGTGAGCGGTACCGGCAGGCCTGTCGGATCCATCAGATAGTGAGGATTGTGGATGTTGACCACAGTCCTGTACCTACCACTCACGATGGTTACATCGGGCACGGCATTCTCGGAGCCGCAAACGAACTTCGCCGCATAAGAGAGCCACGGGAGTGGCGCGGAAAAAGCGGGCGTCACCGAAACCGCCAGCGCGGCCGCCACGCTCGCCAAGCTAACAAGTCTTCGGATTTCCATGAGGACATCCTCCATCGATAGGGGGTTTACTGGCGTGCCTTCGTATCCGGGAGTCAGTGGTCCCCCAGCGTGCCCCCGACTCAGCAATCGCGGAAATACCGCGCGCCCCTATTCCCACTGCTCCTACTGTAAGCGCTAGCGGAGTTCTCGAAGGCTGTCAATTCGCCGATAGGGTCAAGAACCTTCTGCTTTCGGAAACCGTGCTCGGGCGATATCGGGAAAGGTCGTATCCAGGCGAAGAGAATCGGTCCGGGCCGGGTCCGTCTTCGACCTCCCTCGCTGGCTCAGCTCCACCCTTTTTCTACCGGATCCCGGAGTGTCAGGTTCTTCGGCCTACCGACCCACCCAGCACCCCATTGTCGATCAAGAAACCCCCACCCCCGGCGACGCGGACCACAGGAGAAATCCGCCGAACGCCGCACCCAGCAGACACTGAAACCGGATCGCCAGCGGTGGCCAGGAAGCGACGTAGTCTATGATCCTCAGCAGGCGCTGCGAACCTATGCAAGGCAGGGCAATCGCCGCCACAAACGCTAATAGCGCAAGTGCCTTGAAGGTCATCGGGGTATGCGAGACAGGGGCTGAAAACCACAACAGGAGTGCCAGCAAGACCCGAAACGCAACGGCAAACCAGACCCCGTCTCGGGTCATGAACCCCCTAACCAGTGTCGTAAGTTTGTCCGGTGCGACTGCACCGTACAGCGACATGACGATGAGGATTACGGAAAGTATGGCAAGCGCTATGGACATGGGAATCAAGAATCCCGCGAGTTCGGCAGAGGTTCGCCTACCTTAGGAGAAACTCCCGCCCCCTGCGCGTCCGGTTCACTGCGCGGGAGGCGCGGTGAACCTTCAGGGTTCGACCATTCCTTCCCGGACCGCGAAACGAGCGAGCTCCACCCGGTCGTGGATATCCAGTTTCTGCATGACGTGGATACAATGCTGCTCCACGGTTTTCACACTGACGCCTAGGGTCTTGGCAATGACCTTCTTAGAGGCCCCACGCGCCAAGTGAATGAGGACCTCCCGCTCCCTCGGCGTGAGGGTTTCCGCCCGGGTGCGCAGGGCGTTGGCGAGCCGGACACCGTCTACGCCGATCTCGAGGCGCCGCTCTATCTCCCCGGAGAAGCAAGTCCCACCTTGAGCCACCTTTCGTATGCAGGCGATGAGGCTCTCCGGCGAATTGCCCTTAGTCGCGTAGCCGCAGGCACGCACCTGGAGCACCTGGCTGATGTAACCGTCCTGAACGTAGGCGCTAAGGAAGAGTACGCGAGTATCCGGCAACAAATGCCGGATCTGCCTGGCGGCTTCGAAAGCCGACAATCCCGGCATGTCGATATCCAATACCACCAGATCCGGAGCCAGATCCTCGACGAAAAGCATCGCCTCCTCCGCGTTCGATGCTGCGCCGATCACTTCCAGGTCTGGTTCCTGGTTCAGCCGCTCGCGCAGCATGTCGCGCATCAGCGCGTGGTCATCGACCACTAGAACCCGGGTCATATATCCCATCGCTGCCTACCAAACGTGTTACCAATGCTACCAATTCCGTCACCATAAATGGCTTCGCAAGAACCATCACCGGTCCTTCGAGCGTGCCCTCACCAAGCTCCGAGCCGTCACTGCTGAGTACCAACACCGGGATTTGCTGCGCCCGATTCCAGAGCAACCGTAGATACTCCGGCACCCGAGCTTGCCGCTCTTCCGCATCCATTACGACCAGCGCAGGCCGTTCTTCAATCCTAGCAGAGCCGATAGCGGAGTCGGATAAAGAAAACTCTTGCGTGCGGCACCCTACTCGCGCGAGAGCGGAGGCGATGAAGCCTGCGATATACGGATCGGCGGAAAATATCCAAACCGGCCTGCTACCGACGGGTGAGGTTGTTTCGGCTTCAGGGTCATCCACGATAAATTCTGGTAGACTCAATGTGAAGCACGTACCAGCGCCCGCCTCCGTTTCGACTTGGATCTCACCACGATGCTCACCTACTATGGCAGCCACGATGGCAAGCCCCAGTCCGGTGCTTTGGCCCCGGGGTTTAGTGGTGAAAAACGGCTCGAAGATCCGCTCCTTGACCTCGGGCGCCATTCCGCTCCCAGTATCCGCCACCTCCAGGCAGATTCTTGGCACTCCGTGTTTTCTGCTCGTCTCGATCCGACCGAGACGGATTGTTACGTCCCCACCAGCGGGGATCGCATCGCGGGCGTTCAGCACCAGGTTCACCAGTACCTGCTGCAGGCGAGCCCGGTTGCCCCAGACCCAGAACTCCTCGCCCGGCGGATTACTTTCTAAAAGCACCCGCACCGTCGCCGGGAGCATTCCCTGCAGCAACACCTGGGTCTGTTGCACCAACTCCCCCAGCTCCAGTGCCCCCATCTCCGCCTCGGATCGGCGGCTGAAGGTAAGAAGGGAACTGGTGACTTCCGTTCCCTGATCCGCAGCCATCCCGATCTTCTCGAGCGCGTTTTCCCGTGCAGCGCCAACCGCCTTTCGGGCTATGTCGACGAAACCCAGTATCACCGTCAAGATATTGTTGAAATCATGGGCTACACCGGCGGCCAATTGACCCAGGGCTTCCATCTTCTGAGCCTCGCCCAGCTGCGACTCGGCGCGTTCCCGCAGTGCCATTTCCACCTGCAGCTTCGCCCCCCAGCGACGCAGGCGAACAGCGAGTACCAGCCAAACCGCCGCTGCGACGAGAAATATGCTGAACGCCCCTACGAGCATGGTGCGATCACGAGCACCCTCGATCTCCAGTCGGCGGGAAAAAGTCGTATTTAGATCATCGACAAGGTCGTCGACGGTTTCGTCGAACTCGCTCATCAGGCTCCGGTAACGGGCGTTTTGCAGCATCGCTGCCGCCTCATCCTGGCGACCCTGGGCCGACATGCGCATAGCGTCCCGCTCCCGCTGCCTGAGGCCCCTGTTCACCCACCGTGCACGCGCGACAGATTCCATTTGATGCCGGTCGCTTCCGGCCACGATCTCGGCAAGATGGCCGTCCATCTGGTTCGCCGTATCCCAGTACTTTTCAACCTCCGACAAGACACCATCGAACACGACCAAATGGCATAAATGCGCCAGGCGCAGATTTTGCGAATACATGGCATTGGTGAGGCGTAGACCACGCGCGTGTTCGGCCTGAAGGGCATGCCCGACCCGGTGCGAACTGTAAATGTGCCACCCCAGGAGACCGAACATGCCGAAGGTGGCAGCGGCCACGATGGTGAACCAATAGGTCGGTAGCGAACGATCGCTTGCCAAGGTTATCGAACCCAAACGGATTTCGGCGGGCTACGCGCGCCATAAGGTATCTACCTTATGGCCGCACCACCCTGAACATGCTTACTTTAACATAAGGGGCCAAGGTGCACTCCTCCCCGCATGTAGCATGGATCGGGGGTTGGCTCCTACGAAGGGATTGGTGCAATTCGGAAAAGGAGAACATCCGACATGAAGAAGATCTGGTACTTGATTGTGGCGGCGCTCGGCACGGCGCTTACCGCGCCTGGAGTGTTGTGGGCCGAGGAGCCCACAGACACGGGCAACAACCTGTCGGTGCCCACCATTTGGGCGGAGGGTGTCGAACTGATACCCGAACCATTAGAGGTCAAGTTCGCCCCGGCCACGGCATGTCTGGAGGTGACCGGCATCGGCCTGGATACGAACCCATTCATTGAGGCTTCCATTCCGCCCTGCGTTTACGTAGGGTCCAACTATTATTGGCTCCAGCAAAGTGCCGATAACCGTTGGGTGGCGGAGACCACCGTACCAACCGAAGCGGTGTTCGTGGACGTGATCGACTGGGGCGACAACCTCGAGGTCGTCCCTTGGTTCCTAAACTCGGTGGTCCGGGTGGAGACCGTGCTCCACAAGAAGGCTTTTCCCCAGATGGGGTACGCGATGACCCATCTGTGGGAACGAGGTGTCGGAGAGATGCACGGCGCATCCGGAAGCGAACTTGGCGAACCTCTCATGGTGTCCATGGCCGACTCCCTCGTCTACTCGGCCTGCGCCAGACTGACCATCCAGAAGCTGCACTGTGACGCGGATCCGGCGGTCTGCGGGCTGCTGAACGCCGATGTCACCTGGGACCCGGCCGATCATCAGTGGACAGGCGCCCAGGCAGGTGAAGTGCTCTTCAACCGGGCGGTTTTCGGCGCGGTCCCCGAAGGGGATTCCGAATCCTACGGCGCTGAGGTCAACATCAAGGGCGGCGTGGTCTATGGCTACAACTGGTTCGTCAACAGCATGAACGACGGCGAAGGCATGTATCGGCTCACCTTCAGCCTCGACCCGAGCTGCCCGTATGGGTTGAACACATTCTTTGACGAGGAGACTGTGATAAAGGAGATCACGGAAGAGGACATCGAAGAGGTGCTGCAACTCTATCCGGAGGCCCTCGTCTATCTATCCGCTGCCAAGGGAGGTGGAACACCCGTCGGAGGCAAGGCGGCCATCGATCCCTCGGACAACAACCTTACCTACCTAGACCTCTGCATCGAGCCATCCAAGGGCAGCGGCGGTGGTGGCGGCGGTGGTAACGGTGGCCCCGGCGGCGGTGGTGGTACCGGAGGCGGCGGCTCGAAAGGCCCGAAATGAATGGCAATGAATAGATAGAATGAACAGAGAGCGAAGGAGGTGATGGCAAAGGTGGATTCGCCGGTGATGGCATGCCGGGGTCGGCAGGCTGCCTGCCTTGGACGCGGAGTCAAGCGTCGGCAACAGGTTCGTTTTGCCGCCCAAGAGGCAAGTACCAGGCCGGCGCTAGCGCGAGAAGGGCAACTCGGGGGGGCATCTGTCCTCCCGGGTTTTTTGCTTCACCAATGTCTACCAGGCACTCCAACAAAACCAGTTGCAATCAAGCTTCCTCGGCCCGCTCAAACTCCGCCACCCGGGACGCCCTCTTGTTTGAGCTCGCTTTGGGTCTCTGATCACTGCCAACTATCCTGAGATCCGAATGCATTGCGACTGCATCGGCCGCACCGAAGGCCAACCCACCCCCGTTTACCAGATCAGATCGTCAGGTACCGGGAAATCTTTGTACGGGTCCTCTTCGGCGGCCTGGGTCTTGGGCGCCTGAACCGCCACGACGCAGCTCGCATCGCGGGCACGAATCTTCTCCGCCACCTCGGCCGAAACGACGTCGTACTGTTTGCCCAGCCGAACGATTGCCAGCTGCCCCTTGCTCAGCTTTTCCTGCATGGCCGGAGTGACGAACAGTTTGCGCACCTTGGCGTTGTCGACAAAATGATAGCTGATCTCAGCGCCGTCCCGAGACACGCGATTCTGCTCGATCAGCTGCCGGACCTGCGCCTCCAGCGCATTGCGTTCCGCCTCCGCAGCGCGCTTCTGGTTCAGCGCCCGGTCGCGTTCCGCTTTCTCTGCCATCGTCCGCCGCGCGGCCTGGGCGCTATCACTCAGCACAGGCGTCCGACGGTCTTTCTTGCTCCGTTTTTTCGGCGCCTTTCCCGTCTTGGCCTTTCGCGCCTGTTCTTCACTGGCCAACCCGGCCTTTAGAAGCTGATCTTGAAGGGAATTACCCATACGTGTTTCCTGCTGCTGGGGAGTTGAAAGAATCTTAAGCGGGAATGCCGGCCCAATCCTAGTGCCGGTCCCGGCTCCGAGCGCGGGACCGTCGGATCGCGCCGGAGCTGCCACACCGCCAACGGCCGCACAGCACGCTCAGCGGTGACCGATGCCGATCGGGAATGGGTCGCAATGTTGCGCCGACGCCCGCCCCAAGGCAACCGCGCGCGTCCAATAACGGTAATCAGAGTCCGCCCGGTCAGAGCCATCGCATCTTGCGAAATAGCAGCAGTAACCCGACGACGATCAAGCCCATCACGCCAAGGAAAACGAAATAGGCATAGTGGAATTTCAACTCGGGGATGTATTCGAAGTTCATGCCGTAGATGCCGACCATAAGCGTCAGGGGCAGGAAGATCACCGTCACCACGGTCAGCACCTTCATGATCTGGTTGAGGCGATGACTGGTGACCGAGATATAGCCGTTCATCAGGTCGTCGGCCAGCTCCTTGTACAAGGAGGTGAGGCTCGCCAGGCGCTCCGTATGTTCGAATACGTCGATGAATTCGTGTCGCTCCGACTTTTCTATGAAGGGGTGGTCCTTGCGGGTCAAACGAGCAAAAAGATCTTGATGGTAATTGAATACGCGGCGCAACCGCTTGAGGTTCCGGCCAAAGCCGAGCAGGTCTTCCAGCAGGGCGTCCCGTGGGTTCTCGAACATCTCGTCTTCCATGCTATCGAGGCCCCGCTGCAACCCTTCTACAAGCGTGGTGTAACGGTCCGTGACCCGACGGAGAATCCGATAGGCGACGTGTGCCGGCCCCCGGGACACATCTAGACTACCGTTCTCGGCCTCGGCCCGGATCGCGTCGATGCTGACCGACTCATCCTTGCGCCGGGTCACCAGGAAACGGTCGCTGACAAAAAGAGCGATCTGAATCGTGCGGAAATCGATATCTGCGGTCTTTGCGTCGAGCCCGCTTACCAGCAGGAATAGGTGGTCATCGAACAGTTCCAGCTTCGGCGGGTGGCGCTCTCGCTGCGCATCGGCGATGGCTAGGGGATGTAGACCGAAGGTCTCAACAAACCTCTTCTTCTCGCGCGAGGGGTCCTCTTGATCGAAATCCGCCCAGATCCACAGATCCGGGTTCTCCGCCCACTCGGCAAACAAC
>JAHEIA010000109.1 GCA_024639625.1 Chromatiales bacterium | reverse complement strand
GCCGGATTTCCCACGGGACGCAAGTGGCGTATCGTCCGCAGCCAGCCTGCCCCCCGACTGCTGGCGGTAAATATCGACGAAGGGGAGCCCGGCACCTTCAAGGATCGCTCCTACCTGGAGCGTCGGCCGCACCGCTTCCTCGAGGGGGCCTTGATCGCAACCACGGTGATCGGCGCGCAAGAGGTCTATCTGTACCTGCGGGACGAATACTCCGGTTGCCGGGCGATGCTCGACCGCGAACTGGCGAAATTGCGCGCCGATCCGCCCTGCCCCCTGCCGCCGGTCCACCTGCGGCGTGGCGCCGGCTCCTACGTCTGCGGCGAGGAATCCGCGATGCTCGAGTCCATCGAAGGCAAGCGCGGCATGCCCAGGCTGCGCCCCCCGTATGTCGCCGAACGGGGTCTCTTCGGCCGGCCGACGCTGGTGCACAATCTGGAGACTCTTCACTGGGTTGCCGAGATCCTGTACCGGGGAGCCTCCTGGTACTTGTCGCAAGGCCGCCACGGGTGCCGTGGACTACGCACCTACTGCGTAAGCGGGCGGGTGCGTAATCCGGGGGCCTATCTTGCGCCGGCCGGTATCACAGCCCGCGAACTCATCGACGAGTATTGTGGCGGCATGCAACCCGGTGAGCGACTCAAGGCCTATTTTCCAGGCGGCGCGTCGGGGGGCATTCTCCCGGCCTCGTTGTCCGATCTGCCGCTCGGCTTCGGTAGCCTGCAGCAATACGGCTGCAGCATCGGGTCGGCCGCCCTGATCGTGCTATCCGAGCGAGACAGTGCGCGGGACGCTGCGCTCAACGCCATGCGTTTCTTCGCCCATGAGTCCTGCGGCCGCTGCACCCCCTGCCGGGTGGGCACCGCCAAGGCGGTACAGCTCATGGGTCTTCCGCGTTGGGACCGTGCGCTGCTCGAAGAACTTGCAGCGGTGATGCAGGATGCCTCGATCTGCGGTCTGGGTCAGGCTGCCGCAAATCCGTTGCTCTGCGCGATGCGCTATTTCCCCGAGGAATTCAGCTAGTGCCCGGCTCCCCGAAAGCGAAACTCGAAACGGTTGCCTACCATCTGAACGGGAGCGCGATCAACGCGAGGCCTGGGGAAACCATTCTCGAGTCTGCCGCTCGTCACGGTGTCGAGATCCCCCACCTTTGCCACAAACCCGGCCTGCGTCCGGACGGGAACTGCCGCGCCTGCTTGGTGGAGATCGAGGGTGAGCGGGTGCTCGCAATCGCCTGTTGCCGGAGGCCAACGCCAGGCATGGCGGTGCGGAGCGACAGCGAGCGCGCACGTCGATCGCAGCGGCTGGTACTGGAACTCCTGCGTTCGGACGTCTCCGGTACCCCGCAGGATTCGGCAAACGAGCTGGGTCAGTGGTGCCAACGACTCGCAATCGCTAAGCCGCGCTTCCCGGAAGGCCCGCAACCGCCGGCGGATCTGAGTCACCCCGCCATCGCCGTGCGACTCGACGCCTGCATCCAGTGCACCCGCTGTCTGCGCGCCTGCCGCGAGATCCAGGTCAACGACGTGATCGGTTACGCGCACCGTGGCGCCGCGTCAAGGATCGTGTTCGACCTGGACGCCCTGCTCCGGACCTCGTCCTGCGTAGGCTGCGGGGAATGCGTCCAGGCCTGCCCGACCAGCGCACTGGCACCGGCCGGTGCAAGCCGGTTCGCAGCACCCGAGAAAGCGGTGGATTCCCTCTGTCCCTATTGCGGGGTCGGCTGCCAACTCCGCTTGCAGGTAAAGGACAACCGCATCCTGCGGGTGGAGGGGCGCGCCGGCCCCGCCAACCAGGGGCGGCTCTGTATCAAGGGGCGCTTCGGCTTCGACTATGTACAGCACCGCGAACGTCTGACCCGGCCGCTGGTCCGCCGCGACGGCGTTGCAAAAACGCCTAACCCGGACTTCACCGCCGACCTAAGGCGGGTATTTCGCGAGGCGACCTGGGAGGAGGCGATGCAGCGGGCCGCCGCCGGTTTTCGCGACATTAGCGAGCGACACGGCCCGCACAGCCTGGCGGGATTCGGCTCCGCGAAAGGGTCGAACGAGGAGGCCTATCTGTTCCAGAAACTGATCCGCACGGGCTTCCACAGCAACAACGTGGATCATTGCACCCGACTCTGCCACGCGTCCTCCGTGGCCGCTCTAATGCAGATGATCGGCTCCGGGGCGGTGTCGAATCCGGTAGCGGACGTCCGCAAGGCGGAGGTCATTCTGGTCATCGGCTCCAACACCACCGAGAACCACCCTGTAGCCGCCAGCTTCATGAAGAACGCGGCGCACGCGGGGAAGACCCTGATCGTCATGGACCCTCGCCGCACCGCGCTGGCGCGGCACGCCGACTATTTTCTGCAGTTTCGCCCCGACACCGACGTGGCGATGCTCAACGGAATGATGCAGACATTGATCGAAGAGGACCTGACGAACGACGAGTTCATCGCCTCGCGAACCACGGGCTTCGCTGCCTTGAAGGCGCATCTCGCGGCCTTTCCAGCGGAACGGGTCGCTCCGATCTGCGGCATTTCCGCGCGCACCCTGCGCCAGGTAGCCCGAGTGTACGCCGGATCGCGAGGCTCGATGATCTTCTGGGGCATGGGGATCTCGCAGCACGTGCACGGCACGGATAACGCACGCTGCCTGATCAACCTTGCCTTGCTGACCGGCCAGATCGGCCGGCCGGGCAGCGGCCTGCACCCCCTGCGAGGGCAGAACAATGTGCAGGGGGCTTCGGATGCCGGCCTCATCCCAATGGTATTCCCCGACTACCAGCGAGTGGACGAACCGGAGGCCCGGCGGCGCTTCGAGTCGCTGTGGGGTGCCCCGCTCGATGCGCGCCCGGGACTCACCGTGGTGGAGATCATGCACGCGATCGGGGATGCCGATGCGACGGATCGCATCCGCGGAATGTATATCATGGGCGAGAACCCGGCCATGTCGGACCCCAACCTGCCGCACGCCCGCCACGCCCTGTCGCGTCTCGACCACCTGGTGGTGCAAGACATCTTCCCTACCGAGACCGTCTTCTATGCCGATGTCGTGCTGCCCGCCTCTGCGTTTCCCGAAAAGACAGGCAGCTTCACCAATACCGACCGTAGGGTGCAACTCGGGCGCCAGGCGCTGGCCCCACCGGGAGAGGCCCGCGCGGACCTCGAGATCCTCGTCGACATGGCCCGCCATCTCGGTCTGGATTGGCAATACGCGCATCCGCGGGCGGTATTCGAAGAGATGCGCCGGGCAATGCCCAGTATGGCCGGCATCACTTGGGAGCGCCTGGAACGCGAGGGCTCTGTCACCTATCCGTGTCGGAGGGAAGGCGACCCCGGCGAAGAAGTGCTGTTCGGCGAGGTCTTTCCCACCGCCGACGGCAAAGGCCATTTCGCCGCCGCGCCTTTCTCCCGCGCCGCCGAACTGCCGGACGCGGAATTTCCCTGGATCCTGATTACCGGCCGCCGACTGGAACATTGGCATACCGGCGCCATGACCCGACGCTCACGGGTTCTCGACGCCATCCAGCCAGCCCCTACGGTGGACCTCCATCCGACGGACCTCGACCGCCTGGCGGCCGGGACCGGCGACCCGCTGCGCATCCGCTCCCGCCGGGGTGAGGTGGTAGCATACGCTCGCGCCGACCCGGGGATGCAGCCGGGGCAGGTCCACCTGCCCTTTTGTTACCGTGAAGCCGCGGCGAACCTGCTGACCATCGATGCGCTGGACCCGGACGGCAAGATCCCGGAGTTCAAATTCTGCGCGGTGCGCATCGAGCCGGCGTGACCCGCGGGGCGCCCCGACGCGAGTTGCGGGCCCGCCAAGCCAAGGAATGCAAACACCCGCTGCTCGAGGTACGAGTAAAACGGGTTCCACCGCAGACGCAGCATATCGGAGGCCGGGATCTGCAGTACGCCCCGCTCGCCCCGCAGTTGCAGGTCTCCGAGGTCGATCCCGGGACTCCGGCCCTGATTTTCCCCTCCATATAGCGGGTCCTCCGGGAAAATCGGCAGCGCAACATGCGATAGCGAATAGAGGTCGTTAGGCCATGACAGCGCTAGGGGCTGCGGCTCCACCGTGCTGCTGCCGGCACTCTTTCGCCGCACCACCAGTCGGTTGGTCACCTCGTTCTCATTGGTCACCAGACTGAGGGTGAACGGCAGCTCGGGGTCACCGAGCATCGCCTCGACCTCGCCCTTGGGGTCGTGCTGGAGCAGCGGTTCGATCTCCGTAACGCGGTTGATGTCGAAGAGCACCAGCTCGTGCTGAGCCGCGGGAAGACGCTCGAACAGCCCCTCGACCAAGGCCGGGGCCGACACGGTGGCGTCGACCAGCGACTGGAACGCCAGCAACGAAGGAAACCGGTCCAACGCGCCGGCCACTTTGAGCGCTTCGATGAGCGACTGGATCTCCGCGGTCAGGCGATAGACCTGGTCCCCCGCATTCACCGCGAACGAGCCGTATTTGAACGGATCGTACTCGGGCAAAATCGCGTTCCAGGCCAGTTTGTCCAGTCCCAGCAAGTGACCGAGCCGCGCCTGCCAGACCGCGAAAGCGGCCAGCGAGGTGACGCCGATCGCCGGCGAGATGAGGACCAGCCCATCGACCACAGGCAATTCGGGTTCGCGCAACGCGGACAGTGCGTACTGCACCGCCAGGGCACCCCCGTTCGAGTAGCCGACGATGTACAGCGGCCGCGCCGGGACCTTGTCTCGCAGGTGACGCAGCGCCAAACGGACCGCGGCGGCCATATCCTGCCACTGTACCTCGACCAGCCCGGAGGGCGCGGTCCCGTGCCCCGGCAAGCGCAGTCCAACGACCCAGGCACCCGCCTCCTGCAGACGCTGCCCAAGATAGCGCAAGCTGTAGGGCGAATCGGACATCCCGTGCAACAGCAGCACTGCCACCTCGGGGGCATCTACGCTCAGCTCGAAGCTGCGGTTCCAATTCGGCGACCAGCGATCCGGATCGGCAAGACTTCCTCGATGGTAGCGGTTGATCAGGCGCCGGTCCTGCGGCTCGATGCGCTGGTAGACCTGCTCGTCGAGCTGCTGAAACAAGCGTTCCTCCAAGGCGAGATAGTCGCGAAAGCTCTGCGCGGGCGTATCCCGTGTAAACTCTTCATCCAGCTCCGCTTCGTGCCAGACCTTGAGGTCGGGGCGGGCGTCCAGGAAGAGGACGCCGACCACCAGGAGAACGAGGAACGCGCCGAGGCCTGCGTGGGTGAGCGCAGTTAGGGAACGTCGAACAAAAGGGTAGAGGAAGCGTTTCATGGGGCGACAGTGTAGCACCGAAAAGCCCCTGAATTCGCTGCAGCACCGCTTGGATCACTAAGTCCCTCGGGGTCCATTCACGCTCCCACGTGACGCGCGAAGGCAAGCGTCGAGTACAGCGTAGGCTCCGCCGCGAACCCGCCCCCAGGGCGACCCGAGCGACAGCGAAACGGCGGCCCCGTTGCGTACCTTCGGCTACTCGTTGCTCTCCCCATGTTGAGCGCTTCCCATTCTCATGTTTAACTAGGAGGGGGTAACCTGGAATCAATACCACTTCCTTTTTTGCCTCGCGGCCGCTTTGCCGGAGTATCGAACAATCACGCGCAGAACGCCCCGCTTCCGCGAATACTGCACAGGAGTAGACGATGGAGAACTCCTCTCCCGCCGCGGATTCCGCTATGGCGGCACAACAAATCCACGAGCATATCGTGGAGATCGTAAGCGACTCCGGCGAAGGTGCGCAAAAAGCGGGACAGACCTTCGGCTCGGTCTGCGCCCGAATGGGCAACGGGGTCTGGACCGTGGAGATCATCCCGGCAGAGATCCAGCCGCCGGCTCGCTCGCCGGCCGGCGCCAGCGGTATCCGCATCCGCCTGGCCTCGCGCCAGGTCACCAACATGGGTGACGAGGCGGACCTGGTGGTGGCCTTTAACGAACAGGTAATGTTCTCGCGCATCGCCAACGGCGCCTACAAGGCCGGCACCGTGGTACTGCTGGAGGACAAGTGGCGCGACGACCCGTTGGAGGAGATCCGCGAACAGTACGCCAAGGCGGTGGCGGAGTACCGGGCCAACGGCCTGATCGTACACGAACTACCCATCGAGAAGGCCTGCCTGGAGATCACGCCCAACCCGCGCCGCGGCAAGAACATGTTCGTGCTGGGCATGCTCTGCCATATCTATTCCCGGGACCCGAACATCGCCAAAGCGCAGATCGCCGCCACCTTCCGCCGCAAGGGTGACAAGGTGATCGGCATCAATCACCAACTGTTCGACGCCGGCCAGCGCTTCGCCGCAGAGCAGTTGGAATTCCACTACCAGGTGCCACCGCGCCCGGCGGAAGAACTTGAGGGCAAGCGTTTCATCGTCACCAACGGCAATACCGCCGTGGGCCTGGGTGTGATGGCGGCCGGCATCGAGATGGTGGCCATGTACCCCATCACCCCGGCTACCTCCGCCTCCCACTATCTGGCGGACGTATTCCACAAGGTGGGCGGCTTCGTGCACCAGGCGGAGGACGAGATCGCCGCCATCGCCTTCGCCCTGGGTTCCTCCTATGCCGGCAAGACCGCCTGTACCATCACCTCCGGCCCGGGACTGGCGCTCAAGACCGAGAACCTGGCCCTGGCGGTGATGGCCGAGATCCCCCTGGTGCTGGTGGTGGTACAGCGCGGCGGCCCCTCCACCGGGCTTCCCACCAAGGTGGAACAGGGCGATCTGCTGGCGGCTCTGTACGGCGAGCCCGGCGACGCCCCGAAGGTGGTGATCGCGGCCGCCACCATGGAGGAATGCCTGCACTATGTGATCATGGCGCGGCGCCTGGCGGAGGCCTTCCGAATCCCGGTGATACTGCTTACCGACGCCAACCTGGCCACTGGCCAGCAGCCCTACCCGCGGCCGGAGCCCAACATGGATTGGCTGGCCCCGCCCATCGATCAGTCCGAGTGGGACAAGAAGGTACCGCCCTTCGACTGGGACGAGACCACCGGCCTGTCGCCGCGCCCCGTCCCGGGCATGGCCGGCGGTGAATACGTGCTCACCGGCCTGGCCCACACTGACCGCAGCAAGGTGGCCTACGACTCGGACTCCAACCAGCACGGCTGCAACATGCGCAGCCGCAAACTGGCCGCCCTGGCCGGCACCCTGAAACCACCCACGGTGCACGGCGCCCCCGAGGGCGACCTGCTGGTGGTGGGCTGGGGCTCCACCATGGGAGCCATCGAGGAGGCGGTGGACCGTGTAGCGGCCGACGGCCATAAGGTCTCATCCATGCACCTGCGTTTCCTCTCGCCTATGGAACCAGGCCTGAAGGAGGTATTCCAACGCTTCCGCAAGGTGATGACGGTGGAGATCAACTACAGCGACGACCCCACGGCGCCGCTGATCACCGACGAGAACCGACGCTACGCCCAGCTGGCCTGGCTGTTGCGGGCCCATACCCTGATAGACGTCGACTGCTGGTCCGTGGTGTACGGCCACCCCCTGCAGCCCGGCATGATCCAGAATGTGTTGATCAAACACGTCACTGCGCTCGAAGGAGAAGACTGATGTTCGGATTGAAAGCGGACTGGTCGCTCGAGGTCTTCGAGCGCTATTTCACCCTCGGCGACTACGCCGGCGGCGAGGCCCGCTGGTGCCCGGGCTGCGGCGACCACGGGGTACTCACTGCGGTGCACAAGATCCTGCGCGACGAACAGGTGGTGCCGGAAATGGCGGTGGCGGTGTCCGGCATCGGCTGCTCCAGCCGGCTGCCCCACTACATGGGCACCTTCGGCTTTCACGGCCTGCACGGACGCGCCCTACCGGTGGCCTGCGGCATCAAGTCGCGGCGCCCGGACCTGGACGTGTGGGTAGCCACCGGCGACGGCGACTGCTTCTCCATCGGCACCGCCCACTGGATCCACGCCATCCGTTACAACATGGACATGACCCTGATGGTGTTCGATAACGCCATCTACGGCCTGACCAAGGCCCAGACCTCTCCCACCAGCCCGGTGGGCATGAAGACCAACACCCACCCCTTCGGCGCCTTCGTCAATCCAATCAATCCGCTAACCGTGACCCTGGGCATCACCAACGTCTCCTTCGTGGCCCAGGTGGTGGACTGGAGCCCGCCCCTGCTGTACGAGGTGCTGAAGGCCGCCCACCGCCACCGCGGCACTGGCTTCGTACGCATCGTGCAGCGCTGCCCCGTGTATGCCGAACCCCACATCAAGGAGATGCAGTCCGACCCCAACAACGTGCTGCTGCTCCAGCACCCGGACGGCATCCCGACGGACAAGAGCGTGTTGCGGCAGTTCCCCAACCGGCGGGAGCACGACCCCTCGAACCTGTCGGCGGCCCGGGACCTGGCCCAGGACGAGTCGGTGATCCCAGTGGGCCTGCTGTACCGCAACCCCCAGGCTCCCTGCTACGAGGACTTCTCCAGCAAAGGCGAGGACATGCGCCC
>JAHEIA010000526.1 GCA_024639625.1 Chromatiales bacterium | reverse complement strand
CAATCCACGAGGACATGGCTCCCGCCTCGTTGATACCCTCCTGGAGGATCTGACCGTTCTTGTCTTCCCGATAGTACATCACCTGGTCTGCATCGACCGGTTCGTAGAGCTGGCCCACGGAGGAATAGATGCCCAGCTGGCGGAACATACCCTCCATGCCGAAGGTTCGCGCCTCGTCCGGCACGATCGGCACGACGTACTTGCCGATCTGCTTGTCCTTCACCAGGGTGCTCACGAAGCGCACCAGGACCATTGTGGTGGACATCTCACGTTCGCCGCTGCCGCCCAGCAAGCCGCGAAACAGCTCCAGGTCCGGGACCGGCAGCGGCGGCGCCAGATCGGCGCGCAAAGGCAATGAGCCTCCCAATGCCTGGCGGCGATCCGACATATACTTGAGTTCTGGGCTGTCCGCGGGAGGTTTGTAGAAGGGGGCGGCGGAGATCTGATCATCGGAGATCGGGATATTGAACCGGTCGCGAAACTGCTTGAGCGCCACCTCCCCCATCTTCTTCTGCGAGTGGGTAATGTTCATCCCCTCGCCCGCCACTCCCATGCCGTAGCCCTTGACTGTCTTGGCCAGGATCACGGTAGGCTGTCCCTTATGCTTCGCCGCTGCGGCATAGGCCGCGTACACCTTGGTCGGATCGTGGCCGCCACGATTGAGCCGCCAGATGTCCTCGTCGGTCATATTGGCCACCATCTCGGCGAGTTCCGGATATTTGCCGAAGAAGTGTTGGCGGGTATAGGCACCCCCTTTCGCCTTGTAGGCCTGGTAGTCCCCGTCGACCGCCTCCTCCATTCGCTTGACCAACAGTCCCTGCTTGTCACGGGCGAATAGGGGGTCCCAGTAACTGCCCCAGATGACCTTGATGACGTTCCAGCCCGCGCCGCGGAAACCGGCCTCCAGTTCCTGGATGATCTTGCCGTTGCCGCGCACCGGGCCGTCCAGGCGCTGCAGATTGCAGTTGACGACAAAGACCAGGTTGTCCAGGCGCTCCCGTGCGGCGAGCGAGATGGCTCCCAGGGACTCTGGCTCGTCCATCTCACCGTCGCCCATGAAAGCCCAGACCTTGCGTTGCTCCGTATCCAGGATCCCGCGATCCTGGAGGTAGCGCATGAAACGGGCTTGATAGATCGCCATCAGCGGTCCGAGGCCCATGGAGACCGTCGGGAACTGCCAGAAACCAGGCATCAGCCAGGGATGCGGGTAGGACGGGAGACCATCGCCGTCGACTTCCTGCCGAAAGCCATAGAGCTGGTCCTCGCTCAACCGGCCCTCGAGGTAGGCCCGCGCATAGATCCCAGGCGCCGAGTGACCCTGAAAGAACACCAGATCACCGCCATGATCCTTGTCGCGAGCCCGGAAGAAGTGACTGAATCCGATGTCGAACAGGGTCGCCGCGGAGGCGAAACTGGATATATGTCCACCCAGCTCCGTGGACAGCCGATTGGCCTGCACCACCATTGCCATCGCGTTCCAACGGATGAAAGACCGTATGCGCCGCTCCATCGCCCGATCGCCGGGGAAGCGCGGTTGGTGCGTCACCGGGATGGTGTTCACGTAGGCGGTGTTGGCGCTGTAGGGAAGATAGGCACCGGAACGCCTCGCCTTGTCGATCAGGCGCTCGATCAGGTAATGCGCGCGGTCGATACCCTCGTTTTCGAGGACCGCCTCCAACGCTTCGAGCCATTCCTGGGTCTCTTGTGGATCAATATCAGGTTTCGCTGCCATGGGAAATCTCTGAGATCTGCAACGCCGAAACAAGCCGCCCCGTCTTTGCCTCGGCTGGAGATTGGTGTGGGCGATCACACGCGTCGAAGCGGGAATCAATTAAACTTGCTAGGGCGGGAAAATTCAAGCGCAATAACCCTGAAAACGACCTAGAAAGTGCCGCTAACCACTTGCCAAGCATGAAGATCTTCAGCATAAGGCAGGATCGCTCGCAATCCGTCGCAGGTCCTCTCCAGAGACCGGCTACGCCCGCGAAGTGGGTCTTGGCTCTGTGCAGCCGGCCGCGGCCGGCCACCGATCGCCCTCCTGGCTTGTCCTATCGGGGATTCGCCGCCCGCGCAAAACCCGCCCGCATCAGCCGCAGCGCATGCCGATGACGACCGCTCGACACAGCGTCGTAGTGCTCGGCGCCAGCCCCAAGCGCCATCGCCATTCCAACCAGGCACTCCGACTGTTATTGGATTACGGGTACCCGGTGATCCCGGTGCACCCCCGCGCGATGCACATCGAGGGCCTGCCGGTAGTTCACCATCTGTCACAGATTGCGGTTCCGGTACACACCCTGACACTCTACTTGGGTCCGCACCACCAGCTCTCGCTGATGGACCCGATCCTCTCCCTGCGCCCGCAGCGGGTGATTTTCAATCCGGGGAGCGAGTGCCGGGAACTCGAGCACCGGCTGCGGGAAGCAGCGATCGACTGCATCCATGGCTGCACGCTGGTGATGCTTCGCACGGGTACTTTTTGAGCGCTGGGCGACCCGATCGCCTGCAACCCGGAGGAAAGACTCCCTCAGATCAGATCGAAGCGGTCAAACTCCATGGTGAATTGGCCGCGTCCGTGGGTCATGCCGCGCAGATCGGTACTGTAACCCAAGAG
>JAHEIA010000525.1 GCA_024639625.1 Chromatiales bacterium | reverse complement strand
CCCGAGTAGAGCAGATCCGGGCCCAGATCGAGGAGGCCACCTCGGACTACGACAAGGAGAAGCTGCAGGAACGCGTGGCGAAGCTCGCCGGCGGGGTTGCGGTGGTCAAGGTCGGTGCGGCGACCGAGGTCGAGATGAAAGAGAAAAAGGCGCGCGTCGAAGACGCCTTGCACGCCACGCGGGCGGCGGTGGAGGAGGGCATCGTGCCCGGCGGTGGTGTCGCACTGGTGCGCACGCTGGACGCTATTGTGGACCTCAAGGGGATCAACCACGATCAAGACGTGGGGATTGCCATCGCTCGCCGAGCGATGGAGGAGCCGTTGCGCCAGATCGTAGCCAACGCCGGTGACGAAGCTTCGGTGGTGTTGAACATCGTGAGTGAGGGCAAGGGCAACTACGGCTACAACGCCGCCACAGGCGAGTATGGGGACATGGTGGCAATGGGTATCCTCGATCCGACCAAGGTTACCCGCTACGCGTTGCAGAACGCCGCTTCGGTGGCGGGTCTGATGATCACCACTGAGGCCATGGTGGCGGAGGAGCCGAAAGAAGATGCTCCGATGCCGGGTGGTGGTGATATGGGTGGTATGGGTGGCATGGGTGGCATGATGTAATTCTTTGGCACCGCGCCAAGTAACAGTAGCCCCGCGTTAGCGGGGCTTTTTTTGCCCCCCAGAGGGGGCTTTGGCTGAGGCTAATTGCGCGTTCCTGGGTGGCGGCCCAGGCCGAGCGGGTATCGCGGTCCTGGCTCGCGGTCTATGCTACCGGTCGGGCAGCAGTAATACAGATTCCGACGGACAGGAGGGTTTGAAATGAAGCAACGGTTCGTGGCGATGGTCGTGCTGTGTTTGGTCAGCCTAGCCGCCCAAGCGGAGGAGGGCTGGGTCGCGCGGGAAAGCGCTCACGGGGTTTCAGAGACCGTGGACCGGTTGGAACAGGCTGTGCGCGACAAGGGGTTGAGCGTCTTCGGCCGTATCGATCATGCCAAGGCGGCGGCGGCTGTCGGCCTCGAGTTGCGGCCGACCACGGTGCTGTTGTTCGGCAGTCCCAAGCTGGGTAGTAAGCTCATGCAGGCCAATCAGCTGATCGGGGTCGACCTACCGCTGCGGGTATTGGTGTGGGAGGATGCGAACGGCCAGGTTTGGCTCGGATACCTGCGTCCGTCCGCGCTTTTGCAGCGGCATGACATCGGGGATCAGCAGGCGGTGGAGGAAAAGATGAGCGGCGCGCTCGCTGGTCTGGCGGAGGCGGCTGCCAGCCCCTGATCGGCACGGCCAAGCGCGGCGCGCTGGCAATGCTTGCATGAATTAGGGGGCGGCGGCGTGGCTTGAGCAATCGGCTCCGGGAGGTCGCTCCTGCCCAGCATCCGTGGTTCGCCACCTGGCGAGTGCGCTCTCGTCCTTGCGTCTTCGCGCTGCCTTTTCGCCGCGGCGAGGAGATGCCTCCTGGCGCGTGCGATTGCCCGGCCGGTAGAGTACAAGTACCCTGCTTTGACCGGGCGCCGCGTCCCGCCCGCCACGGCGCTGCCGCGCAATCCGGAGTCAGCATGAATACTTCCACTTCTCTCGTCGAACCAGCCCGACAGGCTTGGCACTCATGGTGCGATGCGGCCCGCGATCAGGGATTGACGGTCCCGGTCGACCCCGCGATCGTTGACAGCGTCTCGCGCGTATGGGAGGCGAGCGAGTTCGTCAGCAAGAACTGTTTGCGGCATCCGAGGGTACTTGCGGAACTGGCGGAGAGCGGGGATCTAAGGCGGTCAATGCCTTCGTTCGAGCTTGAGCAACGTCTGCGCGGGTGCTTGGCAGAAGTTGCCGATCTGCCTTCTTTGCAGGAGGTGTTGCGTCGCTTTCGACGCTATCACATGCTGAGGATCGTGTGGCGGGACCTCGCGCGATGGTCCCCGCTTGCGGAAACCATGGAGGATCTCAGCGCGCTGGCGGATGCCTTTCTGGAAGAGGCACTACGGGTTCTCTACCGGCAGGCGAGTGAGGAGTTCGGCATCCCGCGTAGTCCGCAAGGCGAGCAGCAGCACTTGGTCGTGCTCGGTATGGGCAAGCTTGGTGCCCGAGAGCTGAACCTTTCTTCGGATATCGATCTGATCTTTGCCTATCCGCAAGGCGGAGAGACCGAGGCGAAACGCCCGCTTGCCAACGACCAATTCTTCACCCGTTTGTGTCAGAGACTGGTGCAGGCGCTCGACACGCAGACCGTGGACGGATTTGTTTTTCGGGTCGACACGCGGCTGCGCCCCTACGGGGATTCCGGGCCCCTGGTCATGAACTTCGACGCCTTGGAGGACTACTACCAGTCCCAGGCCCGGGAATGGGAACGTTACGCTATGATCAAGGCCCGGGTGGTCGCGGGGGATCAAGCGGCCGGGGAGATTCTGCAGGACATGTTGCGTCCTTTCGTCTATCGCCGCTACCTGGACTTCGGGGCGATCGAATCTTTGCGCAGCATGAAGGCCATGATCAGCAGCGAGCTGCAGCGCAAGGGCATGGCTGACAACATCAAGCTGGGGCCGGGGGGGATCCGCGAGATCGAGTTCATCGGTCAGGCCTTTCAGCTGATTCGAGGGGGGCGCGAAGTCGAGTTGCAGATTCGACCCATCCT
>JAHEIA010000108.1 GCA_024639625.1 Chromatiales bacterium | reverse complement strand
CATCGGATAATGAATTGAATTCAATAAATATTCATGCGAAGAGGCGCTTCTTTCCGGGGCAGCGCTGGGTCAATATCGGCCTGCGCACCCTGCACCTGATCGGAGTCGCGGGCCTGGGTGGAGGTTTTCTTTATCTCGCGCTGGGAGAGGAGTGGCGCAGCTATCTCTCCCTGACATTGGCGTCCGGGCTGGGTCTGGCCGCCATCGAGGCGTGGTCGAATGGATTCGCTGCCTGGTTACTCCAGTTGTGCGGACTGGCTGTATGCGTGAAGGTTCTGTTGCTGCTGTGCATGTTTTGGTTTCCCGAGGCCCGGTTGCCGCTATTCGTATTGGTGATCGTCATTTCCAGCGTCGTCTCGCATGCACCGGCGAATGTGCGGCATTATTCTCTCCGCTATGGGGAACTGAGTCGCTCCCAGTGAGAGATCCTGTCCCTCCTTCGGGGGTTTAGCGTATCATCCGAAAACTGGTGGCCACAGGGCGCATGGCGTGCGGGTCGAGTCGACCGTAAGGCAGGGAATGGCCGGCAAGCGTTAACCCTAAAGTGATGGTCATGACCTGCAGCGGGGCTCCGTCGGGGGCGGTTCTGCGCAAGCGATACCAAAGATCGGGCAACCGCTGGTCGTTCTGCGTGGCGGACGAGCACCGGATCGGGGATGATAGTCTTCTTCAGTCCACGAGCGAGATCAGGGTGTGAGATGCTCAGCTTCCGAGGTGCTCCTGCTTTTTCCGAATTTCGTCTTCGCAAACTGGCGCAGGGCCTGACCGAACAGGTCGGCCGGGCGATTCAGCCCTTCGCGGAGTACATCCATTTCGTCGACGTCGAACGGACCCCGAGCGAAGCGGACCTCGCTGTTCTGCGCCGACTCCTGCGCTACGGACCCAATTTTTCCGATCATCCGCCGGCGGGACAGTCTGTGGTCGTGCTTCCCAGGCCGGGGACGATCTCTCCCTGGTCTTCCAAGGCGACGGACATTGCCCGCAACTGCGGCCTGTGCTCAATCCGGCGGCTGGAGAGAGGAATCGTCTACTATCTCAGCGCCGAAGCCGGGGAGTTGTCCGATGCGGAACTCAATCGAGTCGTAGGCTTGCTTCATGACCGCATGACCGAGGCGGTGTTCTTCTCCCGAGAGGAGGGGGAATGCCTGTTCGCCCAGGCCGATCCGCAACCGCTCGCCACCGTGGACGTGATCGGCGCCGGCGAAGACGCGCTGAAGGTCGCGAATCGCGAATTGGGGCTCGCCTTATCGGACGACGAGATCGAATACCTTGCTGGCAGTTTTGCCGCGCTCGGACGCAACCCGACAGACGTCGAGCTGATGATGTTTGCCCAGGCGAATTCCGAGCATTGTCGCCATAAGATCTTCAACGCGGATTGGATCATTGACGGCAGGCCAAAGGACGCCAGCCTGTTTCATATGATCCGCAACAGCACCGAACGCTCGCCGGATAACGTGCTTTCCGCCTATCGTGACAATGCGGCCGTAGTGCGCGGGGCGGACGGGCGGCGGTTCCTGGTGGATCCAGTAGAGCACCGTTACCACTACCAGGATGAAGAGATCCACCTGTTGATGAAGGTGGAAACGCATAACCACCCGACCGCGATCTCGCCGTACCCGGGTGCCGCCACCGGCTCTGGAGGAGAGATCCGGGACGAGGGCGCTACCGGGCGCGGGGGCAAGCCGAAAGCGGGTCTTGCCGGGTTCTCTGTGTCCAATCTGCGCATCCCTGGATTCGCGCAGCCGTGGGAGCAGGATCACGGCAAACCCGGGCGTATCGTTTCCGCGCTCGACATCATGCTGGAGGGACCCATCGGGGCCGCTGCCTTCAACAACGAATTCGGCAGGCCTAATCTGTGCGGCTATTTTCGCACCTTCGAGCAACAGGTACAGGGTGCGGATGGAAAGGAACTCCGCGGCTATCATAAGCCGATCATGCTAGCCGGCGGTATGGGCAACATTCGCGCCGAGCACGTCGCGAAACAGGCATTCCCCCCGGGTACACCGCTGGTCGTGCTTGGTGGACCGGCGATGCTGATCGGACTCGGGGGCGGCGCCGCGTCTTCGATGAATAGCGGCAGTAGTTCCGCGGACCTGGATTACGCCTCGGTGCAGCGCAGCAACCCGGAGATGCAACGCCGTTGCCAGGAGGTGATCGACAGCTGTTGGGCATTTGGCGAAGCCAATCCAATTCTCTGGCTGCATGACGTAGGGGCGGGAGGTCTTTCCAATGCCTTGCCGGAGTTGGTGCATGACAGCGGCCGTGGTGGCAGGTTTGAGCTGCGCACCATCCCCTGCGATGACCCGGGCATGTCGCCCATGCAGATCTGGAGCAACGAATCCCAGGAACGCTACGTGATGGCCATCGCCGCCGACCGGCTCGAAGCGTTCAAGCGGATCTGCGAGCGGGAGCGCTGTCCCTACGCGGTCGTGGGCGAAGCTACGGAGGAACAGGAGCTGGTGCTCGGCGACGGGTATTTCGATAATTCGCCGATCGATATCCCGATGCCGTTGTTGTTCGGGAAGCCTCCGCGCATGTTGCGCGAAGTAAAGGGTCGGAGCCTCCACCGGCCCGCGTTGGATCTTGGCGTCATGACGCTGGAAGAGGCGGCGCAGCGAGTCCTGCGCATTCCGTCGGTGGCGGACAAGACGTTCCTGATCACCATCGGCGATCGCAGCATCACCGGCCTGGTGTCTCGGGATCAGATGGTCGGTCCGTGGCAGATCCCGGTCGCCGATGTGGCGGTTACCAATGCGGACTTCGACGGCTACGCGGGGGAGGCGATGGCCGTGGGTGAGCGAACACCCCTGGCGCTGATCGACCCTGCCTCCTCCGCCCGCATGGCGATCGCAGAAGCAATCACCAATATCGCTGCCGCGGACATCGAGCTCCTGGGGGATATCAAACTGTCGGCCAACTGGATGGCCGCGGCCGGCCATCCTGGAGATGACGCAGGCCTGTACGAAATGGTGTATGCGGTAGGCCGGGAACTGTGTCCGGCGCTCGGATTGGCGATCCCGGTGGGCAAGGACTCCCTGTCCATGAAAACGGTCTGGCAAGAACAAGGAGCGGAGCGGACCATGGCTGCTCCGCTATCCCTGATCGTGTCCGCATTCGCGCCGGTGCTCGACGTGCGCCGTACGCTCACGCCGCAGTTGCGATGCGATCGAGGTGACAGCGACTTGATCCTGGTGGACCTTGGGAGAGGGGCGGATCGGCTCGGTGGTTCGGCGTTGGCGCAGGCCTACGGACAAATGGGCGATGCGGCGCCTGACCTGGACGACCCCCGGCTGCTAAAACAATTCTTCGACGTGCTGCAGGAACTCAACCGCGACGACCTACTTATCGCCTATCACGACCGTTCCGACGGCGGTCTGTTCGCCACTCTTTGTGAGATGGCATTTGCCGGCCATTGCGGTGTCAGCGTCATGTTGGACACCTTGAATCGGGAGCCGCTAGCGGCGTTGTTCAGCGAGGAACTCGGAGCCGTTCTTCAGGTGCAGCACATGGAGACGGACACCGTCCTCAAGGCCCTGCAGGACGCAGGCATCGGGTCCCACTGCCACGTGATCGGCACCCTCAACGAGGATGACCGGATCGTGATTCGCCAGGGACCCCGTGTGCTGCTGGATTTACCCCGTGTCGATCTGCAGCGAGCCTGGTCGGAAACCAGCTTTCGCCTGCAATCCCTGCGCGACAATCCGGAATGCGCGGCGGAGGAGTTCCTTGCGCTCGAGCAGGCCGAGGCCGGCGCTCCGCGTGCGGTCCTGAGCTTCGACCCGGAGGAAGACCTGGCGGCGCCCTTTATCGAAAAGGGGGTCAGGCCTCCCATGGCGATCCTGCGCGAGCAGGGGGTAAACGGTCAGATCGAGATGGCCGCCGCTTTCCACCGGGCTGGATTCGACACCATTGATGTCCACATGAGCGACATCATCGAGGGTCGTATCTCCCTCGCGCAGTTCAAGGGGTTGGCGGCTTGTGGGGGGTTTTCCTACGGCGATGTGCTCGGGGCCGGTGAGGGGTGGGCGAAGTCGATCCTTTTCAACAGCCGGGCGCGGGAGGAATTCGCTGCATTTTTCGAGCGTCCCGATACCTTTGCTCTGGGGGTTTGCAACGGTTGTCAGATGTTGTCGAATTTGCATGAACTGATCCCCGGTACGGAGTCCTGGCCGCATTTCGTGCGGAATCGGTCCGAGCAGTTCGAGGCCAGGTGCGTTCTTGTCGAGGTGCAGTCCACTTCCTCCGTGCTGCTGCAAGGCATGGCGGGTTCGCGGATCCCGGTAGCGGTTGCGCACGGTGAGGGTAGGGCGGAATTCGCCAGCGACACACAGCTTGCCACGCTGCAGCCACAGGTGGCCCTGCGCTATGTTGACGATAGCGGCCGTGTGGCCGCCCGCTATCCGGCGAATCCGAATGGCTCGCCGCAGGGCATCACGGGTCTGACCAATGTCGATGGGCGGGTCACCATCATGATGCCCCATCCCGAGCGGCTGTTTCGCTCCGTTCAATATTCGTGGCGCCCGGACGAGTGGGGCGAAGACGGTCCGTGGTTGCGCCTGTTTCGCAACGCGCGGGTCTGGGTGGACTGAAATTCCGCGTAGCTGGTGTGGGCACCGCTGGCGGCAGTAGGCAGCCGCAACCTTGGATCAGCGCCTCGGTGCCATTGCCGGCACTCATACCGGAGAAAGATTGGGCGCACGACGAGGGCCCTGCTAAGGTATGAGGATGCGTCCCTTCGCGAGGGATACCGGGATGCTTACGGGGAGCCTTCGGCATTGCCATTGCCGCAGAGAGATTTGCATGCTGATACGCAGGCCATCCGATATCTTGCCGTCGGAGATTACGCGGCGCGAGGTCTGGCAACGCCGCAGAACCCTTTTGCGCGCCGCGCTGGCAGCAACGGGCGCCGCCGTGCTGCCTGCCGCGGTTCGCGCCGCCGAGAAGCTCCCGGAACTGCGCAAGAGTCCGCTCAGCACGGAAGAAGAGCCCACGGATTACGAGCACGTCGTCAACTACAATAATTTCTACGAATTTGGCTATAAAAAGCCCGATCCTGCGGAGCGAGCCAAGGAGTTCCGGACCCGGCCCTGGTCGGTCCGCATCACGGGTGCCTGCGAGGCCCCGGGCGAGATCGGCGTCGAAGATCTGTTGCGCCTGTTCCCGCAAGAAGAACGCATCTATCGGCTTCGCTGTGTCGAGGCTTGGGCCATGGTCATACCCTGGGTCGGGTTCCCGTTGAGCTCTCTGCTGCAGCGGTTTCGACCGACGTCCGAGGCGAAATATGTCGCATTCGAGACGCTTTACGATCCGGAGCGGATGCCTGGGCAACGCACCAAGGTACTGGACTGGCCGTATCGAGAAGGGCTGCGTATCGACGAGGCCTTGCATCCGTTGACGATTCTGGCAACTGGTCTCTACGGCGAGATCCTGCCGAATCAGAACGGCGCGCCGCTGCGCCTGGTGGTCCCGTGGAAATACGGATTCAAGAGCATTAAGTCCATCGTCGCGATCCATCTCCAGCAACATCAGCCGCCGACCAGCTGGAACGCGCTTTCCGCTGACGAGTATGGTTTCTTCGCTAACGTGAATCCGGAGATCGATCACCCCAGGTGGAGCCAGAAGTACCATCGCAATATCGGAGACGGTCTGTTTGCGGCAAAACGCGAGACCCGGTTATTCAATGGTTACGCTACGCAAGTCGGCGATCTGTATAGCGGTATGGATCTGAAAAAATTCTTCTAGCGCCCTTCCTTCGCCGGTTTGTGAAGCACATAGTGGTCCTCGGCTGTCTAGCGCCCGGAATGGTGCTGTTTGGCCGCGCGGTCACCGGTGACCTGGGGGCGAATCCGGTGGAGGAGTTGACCCACCGGAGCGGGGATTGGGCACTGCGCTTTCTCCTGCTGACGCTGGCCGTAACACCGGCGCGAAATCTCCTGCGCTGGTCTTTGCTGTTGCGTTATCGGCGAATGCTAGGGCTATTCGCCTTCGCCTATGCGCTGACCCATTTCTTGATTTGGCTGATCCTCGGGCAGTCCCTGATGTGGCCTGAGATCTTTCGCGATCTCATCGGACGCCCGTACGTGGCGGTCGGCATGCTTGCCTTCGTTCTCCTGATCCCCCTGGCAGCCACCTCGGCAGCGGCGATGCGGAGGCGTTTGGGCGCGACCTGGAAGCAACTGCACCGCCTGGTTTATCTGAGCGCTGCGCTCGGAGTGGTTCACTTCTTCTGGCTGACCAAGGCAGACTGGAGTGAACCGGCAGCCTATGCCATGGTCCTCGCCGTTCTTCTCGTTTTGCGTGTTCGGCGGCAACCCGCGCGGCGGGAGACGGAATAAATTTCCAAGATCGAACGTCCTGACTAAGGGCGAGCCGATTATCCCTGTTGGGAGAGGGGTCGACTGCCTTCCCAACAGTCACCGTGAACCCTATAATCCTGGGCTCTCGATTGCGCGCGCCACGCTCGGTGCGCGGCTGCGCGGAGCGCAAGCTCGCGCAGGTTTTCCCAGCGGGGTCGCTGAACAGGCCCTCAATAGACAAATAAACATCCGCCAGCGGAGATCACATTTTCATGACCATATCGAGACGAGAGTTCGTTAAGCTGTTGGGAATGGCCGGGGCAGCAGGCATGCTGCCTTCTTCGGTGTTTGCCGCGATGCGTCAGCCGTCCGACCTATATGAGATTCCCAAGTTCGGGAATGTGAGCCTGATGCACATCACCGACACTCATGCACAGCTCAACCCGATCTATTTCCGCGAGCCGAACGTGAATTTGGGGTTCGGTAGCGCGTTCGGCAATCCACCCCATCTGGTCGGTGAGGCCCTACTGGGGCACTTCGGAATCCCGGGCGGGGGGATCGAAGCACACGCGTTCAGCTTCCTCGACTTCGATGCGGCCGCAAAAAAGTACGGTAAGGTAGGTGGTTTCTCCCACCTCAAGACCCTAGTGCAGCGATTGCGCGACGATCGCGGGCCGGGGAACAGCCTGTTGCTCGACGGCGGCGACACCTGGCAGGGTTCGGGGACCGCGTACTGGACTCGCGGCAAGGACATGGTCGGCGCCTGCAATCTTCTAGGTGTCGACGTGATGACTGGGCACTGGGAATTTACCTATCTCGACAACGAAGTGATCGAGAACATCGGTGAATTCAACGGCGACTTCGTCGCTCAAAACGTCAAGGTGAAAGAGGACGCCCAGTTCGATTACAAATTCGCCGATTTTTCCGGCTTCAACGAGGACACCGGCGCTGCCTTCAAGCCCTACACCATCAAACAGGTGGGCGGCGTCCGGGTCGCCGTAGTCGGACAGGCCTTCCCCTACACCCCGATCGCGAACCCGGGCCGCTTCATCCCGGATTGGACCTTTGGCATTGCCGATGAGCGCATGCAGGGAATCATCGACACCATCCGCGCCGAGGAAAAACCGGACGTCGTGGTAGTGCTGTCACATAACGGGATGGACGTGGATCTGAAGATGGCCTCACGGGTTCGCGGAATCGATGTGATCTTCGGCGGCCATACTCACGACGGCATGCCCGCGCCGACGGTGGTGGAGAACGGAGGAGGGAAGACCCTGGTTACCAATGCGGGTTCCAACGGGAAGTTTCTCGGTGTGATGGACCTGGACGTTAAGGACGGCAAGGTGCGGGATTTCCGCTATCGGTTACTGCCGGTGTTCGCCAACCTGTTGCCGGCGGACGCGGAGATGCAGGCCTACATCGAGCAGGTGCGGGCGCCCTACAAGGACCGACTGGAGGAGAAACTGGCAATAACGGAAGAAACCTTGTATCGCCGGGGTAACTTCAACGGCACTTTCGATCAGGTCATCTGCGATGCCCTGCGCGAGGTAAATGATGCGCAGATCTCCCTGTCGCCGGGCTTCCGCTGGGGCACCTCGGTGCTCCCGGGGCAGGAGATTACCATGGACCACGTGATGGACCAGACCTGCATCACCTATCCCGAGACCTACCGCCGTGAGATGACCGGCGCGGACGTCAAGAATATTCTGGAAGACGTCTGCGACAACCTGTTCAATCGCGACCCGTACTATCAACAGGGCGGTGATATGGTTCGCGTTGGCGGCCTGGACTACGTCTGCGATCCCGCTCAAGAGATCGGCAACCGTATCAGCGACATGACGCTCGACGATGGCACGCCGATCGACGCCGACAAGAAGTACGTAGTTGCGGGTTGGGCTACGGTAGGCTCCCAGTCGCCGGGGCGACCCATCTGGGACGTAGTGGCCGACTATCTGCGGCTGAAGGGTACGGTCAAGATCGGCAAGATCAACACGCCGAAACTGGTTGGCGTCGCCGGTAACCCAGGGATCGCGGACTATCCGAAAACCAGCTCTTAGCAATATATACTGCCTGCCGCGCGTCCGGGGCCTCTGGCCCCGGTGCGCCTGCGCGGCGGATTGCCGATCACCGATCACTGGCGACCCCGAAGGCAGCGGAGA
>JAHEIA010000524.1 GCA_024639625.1 Chromatiales bacterium | reverse complement strand
CGGCGAGGGGGTGCTGGATCACATGGAGGCCCAGTACATCGACCAGATCTTCGATTTTGGCAGCAAGACTCTGCACGATGTGATGACCCCGCGTTCCGATATCCATTTTCTTTCTGAAGATGCCCCTTTGACGGAGGTTGTCCAGGAGCTGAAGACCTCCAGGCAAACCCGGTTTCCGGTGTATCGGGAGCACCGGGATACTGTCTTGGGGATCCTCCATGCACGGGATCTCCTGGGAACGGATCTGGAGCATCTGCGCAAGGATCCGGACGCTTTGGTGAAACTCCTTCGGGAACCCAGCTTCTTCCCCGAGTCCAAGCTCGCCCTCGAGCTGTTCCACACCTTCCGCGAACGAAAGCAGTCCTTTGGCCTGGTAGTGGACGAATACGGAGGCGTGACCGGGCTGGTAACCATGGAGGACCTGCTCGAGTGCGTTTTCGGCGACATCCGCAGCCCGTCCGATAGCCCGTACCGGGACCTGATCAAGGATCTCGGCGAGGGGCGTTTCCTGGTCGATCCAGTGATTACCCTGGAGGACTTCAATCAGAAGTTCTCGACCCTGTTCGAGTTCGAGCAGGTAGAGACCCTGGCCGGCGTACTGCTGCATGAATTCGGCGAACTACCGGGGGAGGGGTCGCGCATCGATATCGAGCAGTACCGGTTTTCGGTACAGGGGGTCGAGGCCAATCGGATCACCAAGGTCCTGGTCGAGCGCCTGCCGGAGGGTCCGGCGGCGGAAGTGGAGCAGGCGGCGCGATCCGATGTGGCGGCAGAAAAACCGCAACCAGCAGCGGGATCCGAGCCGACGGAAGGGCAGCCGGAGCCAGCGCCGCGATCCGAGGCGGCGGATGGGCATGCGGAGCACGACGCTCCCGGAAAGGAGATCTGAGGCGTGGAGATCTATCTTACGATGTTGGTGATGGCTCTCTGCCTGCTCGCCGAGGGCTTCTTCTCGGGCTCGGAGATCGGGGTCGTGAGCTCAGATCAGATGAAGCTGCGCCATGAGGCCGCCAAGGGTTCCCGCGGGGCGAAGATGGCGCTCAAGATGCTGGAGAAGCCGGAATGGTTGCTCTCCATTACGTTGGTCGGCACCAATATTGCGGTTGTCACCAACACCACGATTGCAACCGCCTTGATGATTTCCCTGTTCGGCGAACAAGGAAGCTGGTTGGCCGTATTGCTGGTAGCACCGTTGATCTGGATCTTTGGCGAGATCGTGCCGAAGAGCGTGTTCCAACAGCGCGCGAATGCGATAACACCGTACGCCATTTTCGTACTGAAGCTTTTCTCCTACCTCTTTTATCCGATCCTGCTGGTCTTCAGCGTGTTGACTCGGTTGTTGGCCAAACTGGCCGGTGATCAGGGCAAGAATCCCTTCACCTTGCGCGAGCAGATCGTGACCATGGTGCAAATGCCCGCCGCGGAGGACGGGGACATTCTGCCGGGAGAGAAGAGCATGATCCGCCGTGTGTTCGACTTCTCGGAAACCAGTCTCCTGAATGTGATGGTCCCCTTGATCGACGTCTCCGCGGTCGAGCAGGGAGCAACCGTTGGTGAAGCGGTGAGGAGGGCGGTCGAGACCGCCCATGTGAGGCTGCCGGTCTACCAGGAAAGGGTCGATCGGGTGATCGGGGTGCTCAACGCCCTGGAGCTGCTTGGCGCCGACGAGGCGGGGCCGATAGAGCCTTTCGTGCGTCCGGCACGCTATGTGCCCGATTCCAAGAGCATCAAGGATCTGCTGCTGGAGCTGCGCAAGGATGGCGATGCCATCGCCGTCGTAGTGGACGAGTTTGGCGGTGCGGAGGGTATCGTCACCATCGAAGACATCATGGAGGAGGTGGTGGAGGAGATGGAGGACGAATACGACGAGGAGGAAAAACCCTCCCAGTGGCTGCGCAAGATCGCCCCGCGCGACTATGTCGCGAGCGCCCGGGTAGAGCTGGACACCCTGCGTGAGGAGATCGGTATCGATCTGCCGGAGGGGCCCTACGCGACCTTGGGTGGGTTGATTCTCGCCCAGGCGCGGGAGATCCCCAAGGTCGGTGTCCTGATCGAGGTCGAGGGCGTGAAGCTGACCGTCCACAGCCGGACCCCGCAGGCCATCCAGGAGGTGCGCATCCGCTGGTAGCTAGAACCAGTTCCCCGTGATGTGCCAGCGGGGCGGAAGTGGTGTACCCGCCACGTCCACCCGGTGGTCCGCTGTGCCGGCAAGGGGTGAGAGATCCTGCCGCGGCTGCAGCGCAAGCAAACGCCGGATGCGTTCCGTGGTCGGCGGGTGGGTGCGCAACAGCGAGGGATCGGGCAGGCGCTGCCCGGGTCCGATGAACTGCTCGAAGAAGCGGCCCTGAACCCGCTCCATCTTGCCCAGCGCGCTGGCGAGCGGCAGCGGGTCGCCCAAAAGCGCAGCGGCGCCAAGATCGGCGTTGTACTCGCGGGTCCTGGCCAAGGAAAGTTGTCCCAGGGCGCTGATGGCCGGGGCGAAGATCAGTAGCCCGATGGCAAGCCAGTCGATCACGAACGGGGTGAGCAGGAGCAAGGGCAGGTTCATCAGCAAGAGGACCTGTCCGAGCAGTGACAGCAAGCGGGTCACGCGCTCGATCAGGTCGGCGAATCCCATGAC
>JAHEIA010000107.1 GCA_024639625.1 Chromatiales bacterium | reverse complement strand
CTTTTCGACGTGCACTCCGCGGTAGCTCGGTATCGCTCCGAGCTGGGGCCGACGGCGGAGGCAGTGTCTGCGTTGTGGCGCAGCAAGCAGCTCGAATACAGTTGGCTGCGCAGCCTGATGGGGCGGCACGCGGATTTCTGGCAGATCACGCAAGATGCATTGGACTACGCGCTGGATCAATATCGAATCGACGATCCGCCGCTGCGCGGCCGCCTTTGCGCAGCCTATTTTGCGTTGGACTGCTACCCGGAAGTGCCGAGCGTGCTGCGACGCTTGAAATCCGCCGGGCTACCTCTGGTGATTCTTTCCAATGGATCGCCTGCCATGTTGCAGTCGGCGGTAGACGGGGCGGGTCTGGGAGGGCTGCTGGATTTGGTGTTGTCGGTGGAGGAGGTGGGGATATTCAAGCCGGATCCGCGGGTCTACCAGTTGGCGGTGGATCGCCTGCAATTGGCTCCGGGGCAGATCAGCTTCCAATCGGCGAACGGCTGGGACGCCGCCGGCGCCGCCGCGTTCGGCCTCCAGGTGGCGTGGATCAATCGTCTCGCTCAGGTGCGCGAGCACATCCCGGAACCGCCGGCGGCGGAACTGGAGTCGCTGGCGGGGCTGCCTGCGCTGCTCGGTCTCGCTTCCTGACTGTACCGCGCTTGATCGTCGGCCGGGTACGTGGAGTGCAAGGTTTCTGCTCCAAGCATCTGCGCGCTTACCTGTCGCTCCATCCCAGGGCTGCGATAAGCCCCTCCCATGGCCCCTCTGGTGCGGCCTCGATGCGCAGCGTCCGGCCGCTGAACGGGTGCACGAAGGTCAGTGCCCGTGCCAGCAGGAGCAATCGTTGGATGCCGAAATGATCGCGAAAGAATCGATTGTGCGTGCCTTTCCCGTAGCTGGTGTCGCCGATCAGCGGGTGGCCGATATGCTTGAAATGTCTTCGGATCTGGTGGCGGCGCCCGGTTTTCGGTTGCGCCTCCACCAAGGCGTAACGGCTCGTGGAATAGCGGTCCACCGCGAAGGGTAGCTCTACACGGGCGAGCTCCCGGAAACAGGTGACGGCCGTTTGCTGGGTCGAGCCGGTATCCTTGTCGCGCAGCGCATGGCGGATGACTCCCGCAGACGGCGGCCACCCGCGGACCACCGCGTGGTAGATCTTGTCCACCCGCTGCTGCTCGAATGCCGAGTGAAGACGGGCGGCCGCTGCCGGGTCGAGGCCAAACACGATCACCCCCGAGGTGGCGCGGTCAAGGCGGTGCACCGGGTAGACGCGCCGTCCGAGCTGATTGCGAACCGTCTGCAAAAGAAACGTCTGATCCGCCGAGAGGCGGCTGCGGTGCACCAGCAGCGAAGCCGGTTTGTGCACTGCCACATAACGGTGGTCCTGGTAGAGGACGTGGACGTGACGCGGCATTTCGGGCATGGCGGATTCAGCTGGACGGGTTGCGTGTCGCGGGCGGTTCGCCGGCGTTTCTTATGGATCGGGAATTGCGGCAGAACCCCTGGTCGCACGCTTGGCATCGTTCGCGCGGTGCGCAGCTAGGCGTCCTGCGGACCGGCATGTCCCGCACTATGCCGCTACCCGGATCAAAGTTTCGGGCGGAAAAAACGCCGCGTCCCCCTGCATCCTGTGGCCGACGCCAAGCGGCGCCCCGCCCGTTTCCAGATGTCGGCCCCACCACGCTGTGCCGGTGTTCCGCTGCAAGAGGACCGCGTCAGTGGTTTGGGCTGTCACAGATCATGGTCTCCGGATAGCGGGCGATATCTTTGGCGGCTCGATCGAGTTCCTCCTGGCTCACAGTGTCGCCGAAGCTCAGACTTAGCGCCTTGGCGACGAGGTCACGATTGATCTCCCAGGAGTAGCTCTGCAACTCCTGATTCAGCGGACCGGCCCCAGAGGTGTTGACATCCAGTATCTTCACCGGGCCTCCGCAGGAAAAGTCTAGGCGTCCCAGGTCGATGTACCGAATCGAGGGGTTTTCTGTTGTGTGAAAGCTGACCCGGCGTGCCGGGATGTCGTAGACGATGCTCCATTGGGTTGCCGCTCCAAGATCCCGAACCTCCCGCAAGATCTCAAAGGCGGTGGAAACCAGGATGGGGTCGCCGCTGACCGGAGGACCGCTCAGGCGGTTGGCGGCAACCATGAAGCGCTGCAACGACCCCATCGGATCCCGCTCCGGCTGCACCCCCATCATCCAGGACCAGAGTGAGAGCGCGTACGGCGTGTTGGTCAGGACCTTCACCGGCATTCTGGCGTCGCTGTGCGTGATCGTAGCGCCGTCGATGAATTCGATGCTCGCGCAGGTAGCGCTGCGGTCACAAACGAAATAATGGCTGCCGCCGTAATGCGGCGACGGACTGATGCGCAGCGCACGATCGCTTTCCAGAACCTCGGCGACCGAAGCAGAATTGTCCAGCTGGTACTGGATCCACTGGGCGGAGGAGATCGCCGGACGCTGGTCCGGCTCAGGATACCCGGTGGCCGGCAGTGATAACCCCTGCACGACCAGGCCTGCCTCGTTCATACCCCCTTCCGGGAACTCGCGGCCGAACTGGTTGAATGTCAAGCTGCCGAATCGGGAGCGCCAGGTAACCGGTTGGCCGAAATATTCGCTGTCCACGGCCGCCTGTTTCCGAACGCCGCGCTGATTCGCGATCAACAGCCCGGCCCCGAAGTGCCAATCATAGTTCTTGCCGACGACGATCGCATCGCCGCTGGCTAAAGAAAACGCAGTACAAGACCCCAGCTTGTCCGCGCAAGAAGACCCGGGGGCAAGACAGACCGCGCAAACGATGAGGCCAAGATAGATATTCATCCCTACTTCCAGGGCCGGTATTGCACCTTTCCCGCTTTCCCGCTACCAATCCATGATACGCCTCTCCCCCGACCTGTTTAACCCGGGACTCGGCGGGGGCGGACCGGGGAGGCGGAACGGCCGCAAGGTTGTGTCGGGTAGGTGTGGCGGCTTCTGCCGGACGGTGTAGCAATCCGGCGGTTCTCAGTAGCTGGAACGCCGAGGTAGGTTGGGTGTCGCGCTTAGTTGGCGGGCGGAAATCGGTTCGCGTATTTGGTGATCCATTCCTGCGCCGCCTGTTCGCGGGTCAGGGTCCTGTTTTCCCTGCGCAGAACCTCCATTCGGTACTGCTCGATGTGACAAATCTGTTCGATCATTCGCAGGGCGAACCTGGCGGCGCGTTGCTCGAATTTCACCCCGATCTCATAGTGATCGCGTTGCATTCTGCTCCAGACCACGGTGGCGTCCGCCTCGAACGGAGGTTCGCGCACCGGTATCGTGACATGGATCCGGGTGCCCGGATCCAAACTCGCCTCGGATTGGAAGCAGAGCCCCCCCTGGCCGACGTTGCGTAAAGGTTCTCGCCTTCGCGGCATGCGACCAGCAACTGCGTAATCGATGGGCATGCCCGTGGGATGGCGAATAAATTTGCGCATGGAAATCGCTGCTCCTCCTTGTTGCCTAGAGAAAATTGTATGTCAGCCCGGCGTGATGGGAATGCTTAGGAAACAATTGTTTACCTCCGATTGTGGCTTTTTGTATTCAGCTCTGGCGAATGCTTGGACGCCGACTCTTACGCAATCCGCCGTTCCGCAGTAGACTCCGGTCTAATTGTCCTTTCGCGGATGGAACCTCTACTTGCTGTCGACTGTTGTTGCAAAAACATGAGCTGGGAAGCTTGGTTTACGATCGGCGTCGTATTCTTGCTATCGGGCGTTTTCCTCTTCACCCGGTGGGCGACCGATATTGCCTTGCTTGGCGGCGTGACCTTGCTCCTCGTGGTTGGGGTGATCACACCGGAACAGGCGCTGTCAGGGCTATCCAACGAGGGCATGGTCACCGTCGGCGCTCTCTATATCGTCGCAGCTGGGCTCTATGAAACCGGTGGCATCGGCTGGCTCGCCCAGTCCGTGCTGGGCAAACCGCGCTCACTCGCCGAGGCGCAGCTGCGTTTGATGGCCCCCGTAGCCACCATGAGTGCCTTCCTTAACAATACACCGGTGGTCGCGATGCTGATCCCCGCGGTGAACGACTGGGCGAAGAAATACCGCCTATCGGTATCGAAGTTGATGATGCCGTTGAGCTTTGCCGCTATCGCGGGCGGCACCTGCACCCTCATCGGAAGCAGCACCAACCTGGTCATCAATGGTCTGTTGATGGCGGAGACGGCGCATCGCCAGGGACTCGGAATGTTCGATGTTGCCTGGGTCGGTTTGCCGGTCGCATTGCTAACGCTGGGGTATATTCTGCTGGCGAGCCGTCGCTTGCTGCCGGAGCGTAAACCGGTGATCAGCCCAGATGCGGATGCGCGCGAGTATACGGTAGAGATGCTGGTTGCGCCCAACAGCCCGCTCGAAGGAAAGACCGTGGAGGCCGCAGGGCTTCGGCAGTTGCCGGGCATGTACTTGATCGAGGTGCAGCGGGGCGGGCACTTGATCCCCGCTGTTGGTCCTCTAGAAAGGCTCAAGGGCAACGACCGGTTGGTCTTCGCGGGGATCGTTGAGTCGATTGTCGACCTGCAGAAGATCCGGGGTTTGGCACCCGCGACCGAGCAGATCTTCAAGCTGGACGTACCGCGGCCCGAGCGCTGTCTGATCGAGGCGGTGGTATCCGATAGCTGTCCAATGGTAGGCAAGAGCATCCGTGAGGGTCGCTTCCGCACCCTGTACAACGCGGCGGTGATCGCGGTAGCGCGCAACGGGGAGCGGCTGAACAAGAAACTCGGCGACATCGTGCTGCGCCCGGGCGATACCCTGTTGCTGGAGGCGCATCCATCCTTCGTCGAGCAGCACCGGAATCTTCGCGATTTCTTCCTGCTCAGCGCCTTAGAGGACTCGGCCCCGCCGCGCCACGAGCGGGCGTATGTGGCGTTGCTGATCCTGGCCGCCATGGTTACGGTCGTGAGCCTGGGTTGGCTGAGTATGCTGCAGGCGGCCATGCTCGCCGCGGGGCTGATGATCATCACGCGCTGCATCACGGGCCGCGTCGCCCGGCGACGGGTCGACTGGCAGGTGCTGCTGGTTATTGCGGCATCTTTCGGCATCGGTCAGGCCCTGCATGTGTCCGGAGCGGCTGTGGCAGTGGCGGACGGCTTGGCCGCCTTGGGGACGGGTAGCCCCTGGGCCGCCTTGGCAATGGTGTATCTGATGACCGCGGTCTTCACTGCCTTGATCACCAACAATGCGGCTGCCGTACTGATGTTTCCGATCGCGATCGCCGTTGCCGAAACCACCGGCGCTAGCCTTCTGCCATTCGCCGTCACCATCATGGTGGCGGCATCGGCGAGTTTCGCGAGTCCGATCGGCTACCAGACGAACCTCATGGTCTTCGGGCCGGGCGGCTATCGTTTTTTCGATTATCTGCGCATCGGTCTCCCGCTGACGGTGCTGGTAGGCAGCGTCACGGTGTTGCTGGCGCCCCTGGTGTGGCCCTTTTGATGCGGCCCCACTCTCAGCCCTTGCCTCACAGCAGGGAGACATAGAGGGCGAGAATGTAGAACGCCGCGGGTGCAGCGAATAGTCCGAGTACGACCCATAGATAGAGCCTGTTCCAGTCGCCGGCGTGTTTCATGTTGGTTGACTCCAAGTTTGGCTACCGCAAGACTATGCCCTCGGGGAAGTCGCGCGCTAATCTTCTGACGCCAATGGGTTATCCGACGGCGGAGCGGGACGCAAAACCGATCTCGCCAATTTGCAGGCAAACGGGACGCGGATTGCGGGTCCCGGATCAGAGACGCCGAGCGCAGTCGGGAACGGTCGATGTTCGGGTCTTGTCACACATTGCTGCGCGCCCGCGGGGGCTGCGCAGGGCTAGGGTACGGCGCCGTGACGAAGCATTGGGAGATCGGAACGACAAGCCGCCATGAGGATCCACTGCTTCCAACATACGGAGTACTCGGGGCGTGACTACTTTCCGGAATGGGCAGCGCGCCACGGGCACGATTGGGCCTGTACCTTAGTCCCCGGCGCGGCCCGGCTGCCGAACCCACGCAGCGTCGATTGCCTGGTGGTTCTAGGCGGGCCGATGAGCGCCTGGCAGGAGCAGCGTTACCCTTGGCTCGCGCGCGAGAAACGCTACCTGGCGCGCTTCATAGCGGGCGGAAAACCGGTGCTTGGGATCTGTCTTGGTGCGCAGCTCCTGGCCGACGTTCTGGGCGCCAGGACCTATCAGGGACCACACAAGGAGATCGGCTGGTTCGAGCTGGAAAGCGCCCGGGAGAGCCTCGATACCCGGATCGGCGCTGCGCTACCGCCCCGTTTCGTTACCTATCTTTGGCATGCCGATACCTACGACCTGCCGCAAGGCGCGGTGCGTCTCGCGCGAAGCGCCGCTTTCGAGAACCAGGGATTCTTTTGGAACAATGTCCTCGCTCTGCAATTCCATCTCGAGGTGCGTCCGGATTGGGTGGAAATGCTGGCGCGGCGGGACGCGCACGAGCTGGTGCCGGCCCGCTATGTGCAATCGGCGGCAACCATCCTTGGCCAACCGGAGAGCCTGTTCCGGGAGAACAACGCCCTCATGGATGTGTTGTTACAGCGCTGGTTGGCTACCCAGCGCTTAGCGGAATCCTGAACCCGGGTCAGCGCAACTTTACTCGATGATCTTGTTGATGGGCATCTCGATGATGCCCCTGGCGCCGGCCGTGTAGAGCTGGGGCATGAGGTCGCGCACCAACTTCTCCTCGACCACGGTGCTGATGTCGACCCAGTTCTCGTCGGCCAGTGTGGAGACCGTAGGCGTGCTCAGGGCGGGCAATAGCGAGAGCACCCCCTCGATGCATTCCCTGGGGACGTTCATCGCCAGGGTGACCCGCGTCGCAGCAGCGATCGCGCCCCGGAGCAGCATCAGCAGGCGATCGATCTTGGCCCGCTTCCAGGCGACCTCGAGGGATGTGTGGTTGGCGATGAAACGTGGAGTGCTTTCCAGGACCACGTGCAGGATCTTGAGGTCGTTTGCGCGCAGGCTGGAGCCGGTTTCCGAGACGTCGACGATAGCGTCGGCTAGGATCGGCGGTTTGACTTCGGTGGCACCCCAGGAGAACTCCACGTCCGCGCTGACCCCGTGCTGTGCAAGAAAGCGGTTGGTCATGCCCACCGCCTCGGTGGCGATGCGCTTCCCCTGCAGATCTTTGACGTCGTTGAAGGAAGAGTCTTCCTTGGCCGCCATTACCCAGCGGACAGTCCCGTAGTTCGGCCAGGGTGCCTTGAGGTCGGCGAGTTCGGACACGTCGGCGCCGGTCTCCAACAGCCAGTCCAGACCCGTGATGGCGCAGTCCAGGATGCCCTGTTCCACATAGCGTGCCATCTCTTGGGGGCGGATGAGGATGCACTGGATCTCCGGGTCATCGAGATCGGGGTAGTACGATCGCCCCGAGATGCGCAGATTGAACCCGGCCAAGCCGAATAGTTTCTTCGTCGTTTCCTGCAGACTGCCCTTGGGGACCCCCAAGCGCAGCCGGCCTTCGTCCGTCATCATTTGCGGTACACCTCTGCGGGATCGAAAACCTGTTGCCCGACGTCCTGCACGATGCCGTCCTCCAGCTTGCGGAAGAAACAGCTGCGCTTCCCCGTGTGACATGCCGCGCCGCCGACCTGCTCCACTTTTATGAGCACCGCATCACCGTCGCAGTCGATATACAGCTCTTTCACCCGCTGTACGTTGCCGCTTTCCTCGCCCTTATGCCAAAGCTTCCCGCGGGAACGGCTCCAGTACACCGCTTCCCCAGTTTCGAGCGTTCGGGCCAGGGAGTCCGGATTCATATTGGCCACCATCAGGATCTCTCCGCTCTGCGCGTCCTGGGCGATCGCCGTAACGAGGCCGTTCCCCTTGGTGAAGTCGATGATATTCTTGATTTCTTCTGACAGGAGCATGTTTCGCAAGCCGCAAAATGTTTCTGGAAACCGCTACTATAGCATTTCATCCTAAGCACGATCGATCGCACCCGGTGCGACCGCCAAGCCTGCCGTTGCTGCCGATGACGCTCCGGTCGCGAAGCCTGGCTGAGCGGAACCTGGAGGGAGAGAGGCGCAGTCGGCGGGCGGGCAATCTGGGGAGGAGTCATGTACTCGGACGGGGAAACCACGCTACGCATCTCGAACGACCTTAGCATCCCGGCACGGGAGATCGAGATTACCGCTGTTCGTGCCCAAGGAGTCGGCGGGCAACACGTAAACAAAGTTTCCTCCGCCGTCCATCTGCGCTTCGACGTTCGAGGCTCGTCCCTGCCGCACCTCTACAAACAGCGTTTGTTGGCGCTCCACGACCAGCGCATCTCCAAGCTCGGTGTCGTGGTCATCAAATCCCAGCAATATCGGAGCCAGGAAAAGAATCGGGCGGAAGCCCTGCGCCGGCTTCGCGAGTTGATCGCTACGGTCACCAAGGTAAGGAAATTCCGGCGGCCGACCGCGCCGACGCGCGGTTCCCAGAAAAGACGCCTTGATGCCAAGGCCCGACGGGGAAAGCTG
>JAHEIA010000523.1 GCA_024639625.1 Chromatiales bacterium | reverse complement strand
AGAGACCGCGCTTCCGGGGGCTGTGCTGACCCGTGTGGCGCGCAGCCATGTGCGCATCGGGACCTTCGAGTATTTTTCCGCGCGCGGCGACGCCGAGGCCGTCAGGCGGCTTGCCGACTACGTCATTTCCCGGCATTACCCGGAAGCCGAAGCCACCGAGCAACCCTACCGCGCACTGCTCGATGCCGTTATCGCACGGCAGGCCCGCCTCATCGCGCAATGGCTCGGCGTTGGCTTCATCCATGGGGTGATGAACACTGACAATATGTCGATCGCCGGTGAGACGATCGACTACGGCCCCTGCGCGTTCATGGATGCCTATCACCCGGGAACGGTCTACAGTTCGATCGACCGCGGCGGACGTTATGCCTACGGCAATCAGCCGCGCATCGCCCAGTGGAACCTCTCGCGGCTGGCCCAGTCGCTGCTGCCGCTCATCGACGACGACCCGGGCAAGGCCGTCGAAGAGGCACAGGCGGCGATCGATGCGTTCCCGGAACGCTTTGAGCGGGCCTATCTCGAGCGCTTCCGTGCCAAACTTGGGCTGGCGGAGGCGCACCCCGACGACGCCGATCTCGTCGGCGCCCTGTTACAGGCGATGACCGAGACCGATGCCGATTTCACCAACAGCTTTCGCGCGCTGTGCGACGCGGCTGAAGGCACGGACGAGCGCGCCCGTGCGGAGCTCGGCCAAAGTACCGCCGGCGATGACTGGCTCCGTCGCTGGCAGGAGCGCCTCGCTCGCGAAGAAATCGACCCGGCGACGCGGTCGGCGGGAATGCGGCGGGCAAACCCCGTCGTCATCCCGAGGAACCACCGTGTCGAGGCGGTGCTCGAGGCGGCGGTCAGCGGCGATCTCGCTCCGCTCGAGGGCTTGTTGCAGGTCCTCGCCTCCCCCTGGGAGGAACGCCCAGAAAGCTTGTCGTATCGAATTCCGCCCGCGCCCCACGAGGTCGTGCACCAGACCTTCTGCGGGACTTGAGGAGGTTTGCCGGGCTGCGCTAAGAGCGGGCGCAGGCGGTTCCCCGGCTAATCATCTCGATCGGTTTGCGCTACATCAACACCACCTACCGGCGCACCGGTACGCTTTGGGACAGCCGCTACCAATCCTCCAGGATCCACGTGGAGACGGTTCTACTCCGCTGTCAGCGCTACATCGAGCTCAACCCGGTGCATGCTGCCATGATCGATGACCCGGTCGATTACCGCTGGAGCAACTATCGGCACAACGCGCTTGGGCAAGCCAATGGGTATCCTACGCCGCACCCGCGCTGCCTCGCCCTTGGGGCAACTTCCCGGACCAGGCGCGCGGCTTATCGCGGTCTGTTTCGCTCGGAACTGGAAGAGGATGCGATCCGTGACAACCGGCTCGCGATCAACCAGAATCAGCCATTGGGCAGTGCGCGCTTCTACGCGAAGATTAAAGCCACGACCGGCCAACGGCGGGGGGCTAGACCGCGGGGCAGGCCGAGAGCGCGGCGAGACCCAGCGCTGGGGCAAGAACTGGGGCAGGGCGAATTGCCCTGATGACCACACTGCGCCGGGCTTTACGATCCGAATCGCCGGAAATTATTCGGGCCTGGGACTTTGGCTCAGGTCTTTATCCCAAGGCTCAATCCTGTGGAAAGTCCCAACGCAATCCGATGGTGACCACGTCGTCGTTTGGCTGGCCATCCGCGCTGCGTCCTTTGGCTAGTCGGTAGTTGAGATAGAAACGGGTGCCGCTGCGGCCCTTGACGTTATAGCGCAGCCCGGGAACGAAGTAGTTGACCCTATACTCGCCTGCTTGCTGCTGACTATTGTCCGGAGTCAGGTAGTTCCAACCCGCGGTAAACCAGAGGTTCTTATGGAGCCGGTATTGGCCGTAGACCTCTCCCCCCCAGGCATCGAAATAGACGTCCTCGTCGGTGGTGGCATGATTCAGTAAACGGGCCGCCGTCAGCCCTAGATACCAGTCGTCGCCAAACCAGCGTGTACCCAGCAAAAAAGCCTGTTCGTCCCCATCGATGCCGGATCTTCTAAGATTGGCGTCCACGTTAATTAGGGCTCGGTTGTATGCGATCCCCAAGGTGTACCCGTTTCTAAGCTGAAGGATCGCACTGGCGCCCAGCGCAACACCATATTCGGCATTCGAAACCTCTGGGATCGGCTGACCATGTTGGATCTGGAAGTTTAGCCTGAAGGGCTTGAACCACCCCTGGTCGGGAACTGCATCGATCATGAAGCGGCTCTGCAGGACCTCATTGGCCCTTCCAGTGCCTGTGGGGCCCCCATCGGTACCCGCGTTGGCAAACTGCGTCCCGCTGCCGCCGGCACCGTCCAGCCGATCGGTGAAGCTGGCCACCTGGTAGTAGGTCGACCAGTTCTTGCCGAACACGGCATAGACACTGGGGGTTTCTACACCGCCATATAGCAACCGCAGGAAGACGTCTCGGTTGTTGTCCGATTGGGCACCGGGATCCAGCAAGGCATCTAATTTCCCTGCCAGGTTGAATCCTCCCTCAATCCGTCCGAACAAACGGATCTTGGGGTGAGCCTGCCAATTTGCCTCCATGCCCACGCGAGATCCGCCATCGCCGAACAGGAAGTCATCGTCACCTATTTGGCGATACCGTAGACGGGCGCT
>JAHEIA010000522.1 GCA_024639625.1 Chromatiales bacterium | reverse complement strand
CTCGCCTGTGCGTTAGCTGGCCGTGTTTTGCGAGGATTCGCCGCCACGGCGTATCGGGCAGCGTTGAGGTACCCGTTCCCCAACCACAGGGGGCCGGCAGTCCTCGGTGCTGGATAGGCTCAGCGTTTCGGACTTCCGGATGGCGGAAAATTGCCTCCCGGTGATCCTTGCATGCTTCCCGATACACAAATGGCGAGAGGGCTTTCGCCCCCTCACCGTGTGGTTACTGCCGCGCCGATCAGGCCGCTTCGGTCTTGCCTTCGATCAAGCGATCCTGATCACTCGTGATCTCGACCCTGCGAGGCTTCATCGCCTCGGGGATCTCACGCACCAAGTCGATGTGCAGCAACCCGTCTTTCAGGTCTGCCCCAGAGACGCGAACGTAATCCGCAAGCTGGAACTGCCGCTCGAAACTACGCGTTGCGATCCCACGGTGCAGATAACTGTGTTCGTTCGCCTCGTCCTTGCGCGCACCGCTCACGGTCAAGATGCTCTGCTTGACCTGCACGTCGAGCTCGTCGCGGGTGAAGCCGGCGACTGCCATGGTGACGCGATAATGATCTTCGCCGATCAGCTCGATGTTATACGGTGGATAACCACCCGCCTCGGTGCGGTACGCCGACTCCAGCATGGAGGCCATACGATCGAAACCAATCGCGTTACGGAACAGGGGGGTAAAATCAATCGTTGTCATGCTCATATCCTCCGAAAAGAAGCAATATGCTCGTTTGCGCGCCCTTATGGACCGCGCGTTCCCGCAGGCCCTTCGCGGCACCTGCATTTAACATAATGAATGCATTTTTCTGATTTTCAAGGGCAGGAGAGTGACTTTTCTATTGCCTGTTCCGGGGGGCGGATGGGGCTACGCAATGCCGCAACCCGGTGGCTAGCCGAGCGTTCGCTTTTGCCGCCGACCGAGCGCGCAGAACACGCGCTCAACCGCCAATTGACCTAGGGCATGGAATCGTTGAATAGTCGCTTGCCGAATGAGAATTTTCCTTGTCCGGGGGAATGATTTGGCAATAGGTTGGATAGTGACACGGAAGCTTGCCGGAGCGGAGGAGGAGAAGATGCGGGCATTGATCGCGCTTATGTTCATCCTTGCGTCGGGGGCGGTTCTTGCGCAGCAAGCGGAGATCCCCCCGGAGAAAGAAGTTATTTTATACCAGTCCAAAAAACTGGGAACAGTCACCTTTCTGCACAAACATCACTCTACCTTGAGCAAGGTCGAGTGCCGGACCTGCCATCACACGCTGAACTCGGGGGAAGAGCCCAAACCCTGTCATGAGTGTCATTTCAAGGGTGCCAAGGACGTCCCGGAACCCAAGAAGGCCTTCCATCTTCGCTGCACGGAGTGCCACGAATACACTACGGAGAAGGGCCTGAAGGCGGGTCCGATCAAGAAGAAATGTAAGCTGTGCCACGTCAAGCCAAAGAAGGGAAAAGAACAAGTCGCTGGACGGTAGTGGCGCTAGCTATTGGGAAGCAGGGGGCGCTGATTCGGATCGCCCCGCCGGCCGGCGGCGCTTGAGAGGCCCGCCGCCCAGTCGACTCGCTGCGCAATGCGCGGGTTGCGCAGCATTCGCTCGGCAGGTTACGGCCGAGGCGAGGTGGCGGTACTGCTGTTCGCCTTACCAGGTTTGAGCTGACCCAGCCATAGGACAGCGATATTGGCGATGCGGCGGTCGGATCGTTGCCTGCGATCCTCAGTACTCATCCTGCTCCCATCAACCGTTCACATGCGCGCCCCGCGGAATAGGCGGCCTACGGACATTCAGTGGGCGAAAAAAGACCCCGCCACAGGGGCGGGGAGAAAAATAACACCACCAAGGAGGAGAAACCTGGATTCCGAAAACCGGAAATCCAAGCAGGTCTCGATGGTAAAGCGCCGGGTGCAGGCAAGCATTGATATTTGTCATTCGTGATCCGGCAGCGGGTCCTCGTCTCTCGCGCGAGTGGCGACTAGCCGGCGCTACTCCGGTTGCTGGAGGTGCGCCAACAGCACCCCTGCGGAATCCAGGAACGACGGAATTTCACTGCCGGAGAGGCGCTGCTCCTGGCGATACAGCAGGACCTCACGGCCACGACTTTCTACGGTGATACCGCTATGGATCGTCAGGTAATCCAGCACCGCGGAGTTGAAATAGCGCCGGATCTCGGCCGGGTTGCGTCCGGTCAGGGTATAAGCGGAATGAAAGGCCTTTCGTTCGTCGAAGCCGACGGCTGTAAAACCAAAGCGCTTACCGACGCTCCGAATGGGCCCGCCGGTCGGAGCGAGATCAAATTCGGGCAGTCGCCGGTCGTTCCTCATCCAAACTACCGTTTGCATACGGGTCTCGATCACTCCGTCGTCGTCCGAGTTGGGTATCTCGCGCATGCCCTCGTCGCCAAAGGCGGCGCTGAAAGCGTAGCCGAAAACGCGGACCGGTCGACCCTGGTAGTCGCCGCGCATCAAGTTGCGCAGCAGGCTGGGACCTTGCGAAAACAGATAAAAATCCGCTTCCACCAGGTCTCTGGGCAAAGCTTGTTGACCCCGTTCGAAGGAGAACCCTAGCTGTTTGGCGACCTGAGCAAGATCGTCGCTGCGTCTCTTCTCATACCAGAATGCCCCCGCTACGATCAGCAGCAC
>JAHEIA010000106.1 GCA_024639625.1 Chromatiales bacterium | reverse complement strand
TTCGGGGTTTCCCGGGGGCAGGAATCTTCCTTGCGCCAGCTTGAGCTGCCGCACCGGATAGAGCTCGGCCGTGGAACCCAGAACGGTGACCTCGCGCTCCAGCTGGAGGTGCGATACGGGCGCGGAACCGACGCTGATGGGGGCAACTCGGCGTACTGCCGAGCTGCGCACCAGCGCCAGAGCATCTTCCAGGGTAAGATCCCGCGGCGTGGCGCCGAGCAGCGGGGGCGGGCCTCCCGTGGTCTCGGAGCGGCCGGGGAGCACGATCACCAAGTTGGTCCCCAATGACGTGAATTCGCCGACCACATAGCGCCGCGCCCCTTCGCCCAGGGCGGTGAGCATCACCACCGAAGCCACGCCAATCGCCATCGCCAGCAGCATCAGGACGGTGCGGGTGCGGTAGCCGTTCAGGGCGCGGCCGCTGAAGCGCAGCAGGTCGCCGGTTCTCATGCGGACTCCGAGTCTTCGGCGATACTTCCGTCCACCATGCGGATACGGCGGCGCGCCCGCTGACCGATCTCCGGATCGTGGGTGACCACGATCAGGCTGATGCCTTGACGGTTCAGGGTCTCGAGCGTCTCGAGCACGCTGCTGCCGGAGCTGTGGTCGAGATTCCCCGTCGGCTCGTCCGCCAGGATCACCTGGGGGCGCATGATCGTGGCGCGGGCGATGGCGACGCGTTGCCGCTGACCACCCGAGAGCTGATCCGGTCGATGGTCCGCCCGGTCCGCCAGGTCCATGTCCTGCAAAGCGGCGGCTACCCGCTGCTTGCGCTCGGCGGGCGCGACAGCGGCGAGGACCAGCGGCAGCTCGATGTTCTGCGCTGCGGTCAATCGGGGCACCAGGTGGAAGGATTGGAAGACGAAACCGATCTGGTGCCGCCGAATGCGCGCCTGCTCGGTGTCGTCCAGTTCCGTCGTAGCAACCTGATCCAGCCGGTAGCGTCCCTCCGTGGGACGGTCGAGCAGTCCGATGATATTCAGCAGCGTCGACTTGCCCGAGCCGGAGGGTCCCATGATCGAGGCATAGGCCCCGGCAGCAAAGCGCAGAGACACCCGGTGCAGGGCGTGGACCTGCTCCTCGCCCACCTCGAAAACCCTCTCGATCGCCTGTAGATCGATCATTCCGACTCGTCTTCCAGCGCCGCCCGAGCCCCGTCCTCCACACCGCTCCGGTCCACCGAGGTGACGACCAGATCGCCCTCCTGCAGGCCCGACAGTACCTGGGTGTAATCCCAGTTGGACATCCCGACCGTAATCTCGCGCGTCTCGATCAGCCCTTCCTGCGGCAGGAAAAGAAACACCCGGGTGCCTTCCAGGACCGCTTCCGAGGGGATGCGTACGCTGTTTTCGCTGCTATCGATGATGATCTCGACGTCTGCGCTATAGCCGGCGAGCAGGCGGCGGATGTCCTGAGGGTTGGAGAATTCCACCTCGACGTCTACGGTGCGTGCCTGTTTCTCGAAGTCAACTACATAGTCGGCGATGCGGCGCACCACGCCGGGGAAGTGGCCTTCTGAAAAGGCGTCCAGACTGATTCTTGCGGTTAGCCCCGGCGCGATCTTGGGGGCGTCGACTTCGTCGATCGGGGCGGTTACGTAGAAGCAGGTATTGTCCACCAGATCCACTGCTGGGGGGGTCGGTATGCCGATCGGCGAAGGAGTCACATATTCGTTGAGCTCACCGTTGATCTCTGCGACGACCCCGTCGAATGGGGCGACGAGGCGTGTGCGCTCGAGCTGCGCCTGCGCGACCCGGGCCTTGGCCGCGCCCACCCGCGAGGTGGCGATAGCGGCTTGGCACGCGGCCTGCCGCGCCTTGGCCTCGGTGATCGCTTTGTCCGTCTGGTCCTCCGAGGCGACACCCTTTTTGCTCAGCTTGCGGACTCGGCCGGCCTCGCGTTCCGCAACCTCGGCGTTCAGGCACTCGGACAAGGCCTTGGCCTCCGCCACCTCGGTTTCACTGCGCGCCAGCTCCAACTCCGCGGCGAGATCCTTGTTCCAGAGTTCCAGCAGCAGCTGGCCGGTCTGCACCACATCCCCCTCGCGGACGCCAAGCGCCGCGATCTGCCCGCCGATTCCGGGGGACAATTTGGCGCGGCGGCAGGCCTTGACCGTGCCCGCCCGGGTGTTGGCCACGCTTTCTTCCACGATCCCCCGGTCCGCGGCCCGCACCAGGACCGCTATCGGCTGCGGTCGGGTGGAATACCAGATGGCAGCGCCCGCCGCTACCAGGAGCAGGAGCAAACTGAGGTAGCGCAAGGTCTTGCGGATCATGGCACGGCCCTTTTGTTGTCCCGGGAATACTTGCCACCGGCGTCCTCGTATAGCCTAGCCAGGCGGGGGGCAATGCCGCAAGCGACGGCTTGCGCCCGCTCTGGCATTGGAGCGTCGGCGAGAAAAAGTGACCGGAGTGGAGAGAAGCGCGAGTCGCCGCGGGTAGCATATCCTGTTTTCCGCTGCATCAGGGGGTGCATCTACAGATTCCGCTAGCTGGCATCGTCGCCGTCGATTAAAGCAGTATTCGGTGGAAGGCAGCCAATCTGGCCCGTTCTTGCGACCGAATCCTCGGCCGCCGGGTGAGCGCGGAGGCCCCGCGCGGCCGCCATCCGAAGCGGCAGCCCTGGCGGGCACGGCGTGTGCGGCCCTTGCACCGGCGGCCCGTCCGCGACAGAATTCGTTCCACGGGAGAAATACCCGCAGCGGTTCATCCGTGGGTCGCCGACCCATCTGGGCGTAGACCTCGAAGGTTTGCGTGTTCGGCTGCCCGCTCCACTTGGCGACTCGTTGCACTGAGCTGTCGGGACCGCAGCCGCAAGGTCCGGGCGCCAGATGAGGGTTGATTGTTGTGACAACCGAGCAAGCGTTAAACTCCGCGGTGCAAGCGGCATGAAACCACGGCCGGTCCTGCTCGCGATCTTTGACGGCTTTGGCCTCAATCCCAGCCGGGCGCACAATGCCTGGGCATTGGCTCGCACACCGCACCTCGATCACTATTTCGCCTCCTGGCCGCACACCGCCTTGCAGGCCTCCGGGCGGGCCGTGGGTCTGCCGGACGGACAATTCGGCAACTCGGAGGTGGGACACCTGACGCTGGGGTCAGGACGGGTCCTGGAACAGGATCTGATCCGGATTGCCGACGCGATCTACGACGGTTCGCTGGAGGCGAACCCGATCTGGCGCGCAACGCTCGCTGGTGCCCGGCGCCTACATCTGGTGGGCATGGTCTCCGACGGAGGTGTCCACTCGCATATCGAACATCTGCTCGGGATCCTGGAATTGCTGCGCAAGACCGACGTCGAGCCGGTGCTGCACGTGATCACCGACGGGCGCGACACAGCACCCAAAGCGGCGCTGGAGTTTGTGGCCCGGGTCGAGGCGATGTTGGAAAAGCTGGGGCGCGGCTTCGTCGCCACGGTCAGCGGTCGCTATTGCGCCATGGATCGAGCGAAGCACTGGGATCGTACCCAGAGGGCCTGGAATGCCTTGGTGCGCGCCGACGGGTTGACTGCGGCTACGCCGGTCGAGGCCATCAAATCTGCCTATAGCCGGGGCGAAGGTGACGAGTTCATTCTACCGACGGTGATCACCGGGTATGCGGGCATGAACCCGGATGAGCCGGCGTTGTTCTTCAATTTTCGCAGCGATCGTGCCCGCCAGTTGTCTGCCGCCCTCGGATTGGCGGAATTCTCCGAGTTCGATCGCCAAGACCGGGTCTTGCGTCGCTTGGTCTGCATGACGGAATACGACGCCCGGTATCCCTTTCCGGTGCTGTTTTCGCCGCAGATCCCGAAACAGGTACTGGCGGAGGTGATTAGCGCGGCGGGGTTCAAACAGCTGCACTGCAGCGAAACCGAAAAATACCCGCATGTTACGTATTTTTTCAACGGCGGACGCGAGGAACCCTATCCGGGAGAAGAGCGGATCATCGTGCCGTCGCCGAAGGTGGCAACCTATGATCTGCAGCCCGAGATGAGCGCCGCGATGATCGCCGATCAGCTGATCGAGGCGATCGAGCGCGGCGACCAGCAATTCATCGTTACCAATTTTGCCAATACGGACATGGTGGGGCATACGGCGCGCCGCGGTGCCGTCATCCGCGCGGTAGAGACACTGGATATAGAGAGTCACCGTGTGTTTCGCGTCGCCCTGGAGCACGGGTGGCGGATCATGCTGACGTCCGATCATGGCAATTGCGATGAACTGGTCAACCCCAATACGGGTGAGCCGCACACGCAGCATACGGAATACCCGGTGCCCTTTCTGATGATGGGGGAAGGGCCAGTGCGACTCCGCATCGGTCGCGGTCTGGCGGATATTGCGCCCACGGTGCTGGATCTGCTCGGCCTCCCGCGGCCACCCGTGATGACCGGGCGCAGCCTGATCCTGAAGCAGAGCCTGAGATGAGGTCGAGGGAAGCCATGACTAGCGCCAGCGATTCCGTCGCCGTACTCGCGCTCAATCCTGCCGTGGACATCAGCTACGAGCTGCCGCAGCTGATCGCCGACCAGAAGGTGCAGGCGGATACCACCGCGTATCATCCCGGAGGCAACGGTATCAACGTCGCCATTGCGCTGACCCGACTCGGGGTCAGCGTCCACTGTTGCAGCGTCCTAGGCGGCGAGAGCGGCGATCTGCTCTTGCGTCTCCTCGGTGACACCCTCGAGCCGACCCACCGGGTATTCCGGGTGACGGGCGAGACCCGTCTCAACGCGACCCTGCTACAACGGCACCCGCCGAGCCAGTTCGAGGTAGACAGTCTGGGGCCGGAGGTGTCGCCTGAGATCCTGCAGGAGTTGGACGAATGTTTCCTCGCAGGTTGTGGGACCGGCTGCGGCATTCTCAGTGGCTCGATTCCGCCGGGCGTGCCGGACGATCATTACCGGCGTCTGGTGGAACGTATCCAGGACCAGGGTGGCCGAGCAGCGGTCGACGCGCACGGCGTGCTGCTGCAACAGGCGCTCGAGGCCCGTCCCTACCTCGTGCGGGTCAACCAATACGTGCTCGAGATGACCACCAGGCAACGACTGGACAACATCGAAGCGGTGGCGCGCGCTGGTCGCGAACTGCAGCGGCGCGGGATCGACAAGGTTTGCGTCACTCTCGGCGCCGGCGGCGCAGTGCTTCTCGACGCGGCGAACAGCTACCACTGTACGGCACCGCGGGTGCGGGTGTTTTCTACGGTTGGTTGTGGGGACGCCCTGTTGGCGGGACTGATCGCCGCCGACCAGCGCGGCGACGATCTGCCGACGATGCTGCGTTTCGGGGTGATCTGCGGCAGCGCCACGGCCGCCCATCCGGGGACGGTGCTGTTTAGTCGCCAGGAGGTGGAGCAGGCGAGCTACGAGCTGGAGCTCTCCGCGCTGCACCTGTAGGTGGGCCCCGACCCCGCAGGCTGCTCGAGTGCGGGCACTGTCAGTCGAGCAGCTGCAGGAGTTGGCGCACCACGCCCCGGGCGCGCTCCGCGTCGGGAGCGGTTGCGCCGAGCACCCGCAAGCCCCAGATGCTGGACATGAGAAGGGCGGCCAGGGCGCGAGGATCCTTGTCCGGTGCAAGTTCGCCCGCGGTCTGGGCGCCAGTCAGCGCGTTGCGGAACTTGGCCTCGATGACGTCGAAATGCCGCTTTGCGCTGGCGCCTATGGCCGCGTCCCGGCGGCCCAGTTCGAGCACGCTGTTCACCAGGAAGCAGCCGCGTTCGGCCTGCGGATCGGCGACGTAGGCGGCCAGCTGGCGGAAGTAGGAGCGGATACCCTGCAACGGGGATTCGGCGGTGCGGAGGGCATGTTCGATGCGTTCCGCGCTGCGTTCGCCGTAGTGGTCTAAGGCGGCAAGAAACAGGCCCCGTTTGGACTGGAAAGCAGCATACAGGCTACCGGGGTTGAGCTCGGTAGCCGCGACTAGCTGCGCCATGCTGGTCGCACAGTACCCCCGATCCCAGAAGGCCTGCATCGCCTTTTCCAAGACTTCTTCTCGCGCGAATCCGGCGGGTCTTGCCACTGTTGCGGCCCTCGAGGTTACGGTCTCGATTGTATCGTTGTTGAGCGTTGCTTCAAGGTTATTGTTGAATGATCGCTCAAAATGATCCAGGATTGGTCAGTATGCATCCGACGAGCGACCGGAGATCGACCAATGAGTGTGCTACGAGACGAGATTGATGCGTACAACGCGGCCAAGCAGGAGAAAGTCCCGCAGGAGATCCTGGCAACCATGGCTCGTTGCACCGAGGAGCTGAAGCAGTCGGGTATCGAGGATCGTGCACTGCGCGCGGGCGACCGAATGCCGGACTTTGAATTGCCGAATCAGCACGGCGAGAAGAGGCGGTTCGCGGACTACCTGAGGGAATCTCGGGTGGTGCTGAACGTCTACCGGGGCGGATGGTGTCCCTACTGCAACATGGAAATGAAGGCCCTGCACGATGTGCTGCCGGAGATCGAGACGAGCGGTGCACGCTTGGTTGGCATGACGCCGGAAACACCGGACAAGGCAATGGGTACGGCTGAACGCCACGCGATCGCGATCGATATCTTGAGCGATACCGGCAACCGGGTCGCGGAGCAGATGGGGCTGGTGTACGAGTTGCCGCAGAGCCTGCGGCCGATCTACCAGAAGCTGGGCATCGATATCCCAGAGTACAATGGCGACAACAGCTTTACGCTGCCGGTGCCCGCGACCTACATCGTGGGGCAGGACGGTGTGATCGTGCATGATTTCGTCAACGCAGATTACACACAGCGCTTGGAACCGGCGCAGATCGTCGCCCTGCTCGCCCCCCGCTAGCGCTCCCGCGCAGGGAGCCCAGCCAACCCCTCAGCGGTGCCGCAAGGTCGTCATCGAGCTCAGCACCTCTTCCTGCACCAGGTCCCAGACCTCGCGCTTGAGCTCCAGGAAGCGGTCCGTGAGCTGGACATCGAGGGTGCGGGGCTGGGGGAGATCGTTTTCGTAAACCGCCTTCACGCGTCCCGGCCGCGCCGACATCACGACCAGGCGATGGCTGAGGATCAGGGCCTCGTCGATCGAATGGGTGATGAACAGGACCGTCTTCGCGGTCTCCCGGGCCACGCGCAGGAGTTCCTGCTGCAGGATCTGGCGCGTCATGGCGTCGAGGGCGGCGAAGGGCTCGTCGCAAAGCAGCACATCCGGCTCGTTGGCCAAGGCACGGCTCAGGGCGACCCGTTGCTGCATACCCCCGGAGAGCTCCCCGGGATAGGCGCGTTCGAAGCCGGTAAGTCCGACGACCTCGATCCAGTGACGCGCCCGCTCCTGGCGTTCGGTCTTTCCGGCTCCGTTCAAGCGCGGGCCGAAGGCGACATTCTGCAGAACCGTCATCCAGGGGAACAGGGCGTAGTTCTGGAAGATCATCCCGCAACGCGGTTCGATGCCCCGAATCTCGCTGCCCTCGAGCAGCACCCTGCCCGACGTCGGGGCGATGAATCCGGCCACAATGTTCAGCAGGGTGCTCTTGCCGCAGCCCGAGGCTCCGACGATGCACACCACCTCGCCGCGGTGGACATCGAGCGAAAAGTCCGCCAGCGCATGCAAAGGCTCGTCCCGGGTGGCGAAAGTCTGGTCGATCCGCAAGGCTTGGATCAGCGGGTTGGTCACGGGGTCATGGACCCTCTTTGCCACGGCAGCAGCAGACGCTCCAAACCGCGAAACAGGATATCCAGCAACAGGACCGTGAGGCTGATCGAGAGCATGCCCACCAGCACCTGCCCGGTATCCGACCATTCCTTCGCGGTCCAGATGCGAAACCCCAGACCGCTGTTGGCGCCCACCATCTCGGCGGATATCACGCAGGTCCAGGCGATGGCAAGGACCACCTTGAGACCGCTCAGGATGTTCGGCAGCGCACCCGGGAGAACCACGTGGCGAATCGTCTGCAGTTGCGAAGCGCCTAGGTTGCGTGCCGCCATGATCAGGGTCTGATCGACGCGCATGGTGGCATCGGTGGTATACACGAGCACCGAGGCGAAGCTGCCCATGAACACGATCGCATACTTCTGCTGTTCGTCGATGCCGAGCCAGAGCATGGACAGGGGGATCCAGCTCAGGGCTGGCAGCGGCCGGATGATCGACACGATCGGGCTGAGCGCGGCGCGCACCGTCGCGCTCATGCCCATGACTAAACCGAGGGGGACCCCGACCAGGGTGCTGAGCAGAAAGCCGGTGAGCACCCGACTGGCGCTCATCTTGATGTCGTGGCCAAGTACCGCGCCAGGGCCGGTGGCCATGTCCGCCATACGCCGCAGGATGGTGCTCGGCGGTGGCAGGAAATAGGGGTCGATGGCCCCCAATCGCACCAGCAGTTCCCAACCCCCGAGAAACACGAGGAGGCCCACCGCACCGACGACGGCGGTGTGCCACAGGCCCAGCGAGCGGCTAACCACTCGGCTACTCCGCGGCAGAGGTGTCGCCGACCCCGGGCAACAGATCGAGTCGCACCCATTCCCGAAACTCCGGTTTCTCCGGGATGGCTCTCATCTGGTCGTACAGGATGTCGATGATGTAGTCGGCTTGGGCGAAAATGCCTTGGTCGCTCATCACGCGTTGGTGATCCGCAGCGGTCTGCCAGACGAATTTCTTCAGGTTGTTGCGGATGAGCTCC
>JAHEIA010000521.1 GCA_024639625.1 Chromatiales bacterium | reverse complement strand
CGCGAAAAGGCGAACCTGCGGAACGCCCACTAGAACCGCGACCGCCAGCGAGGGGCGTGGCGCATGCGCCGCAGGCGGAAGGCGAATCTTCTCGCTCTGGGGCGCGGGCGGGAGGAGGAGTCCGTGCGCAACGCATCGGCGAAGCGATGCGCGCGAGCGATTATCGAAATCCGATCGGATTCACGCTGTCAGGGGCGCCGCAACCTTCCCCGGGCACAGACCATTCGGCAGCCATTTTCGAGGCGCGCACCAGGTCCAGCGGGTAGTCCACCTCGGCCCAGTCCAGCCCCTCGATCGACTGGGTCCAGACTTGGCCGGCCTGACCCATCTGGCCGATCACCGACAAATACCATTTTTTCAGCGCTACGGAATCTTGCATGGATCGCTCTAAGGCCTGGCGAAACAAGGTCGGTCCCTGATTGCGAAACAGCATCATGCCGATCGACTCGCCGTCCACTTCGCTCGGAGGAAGATCCTTGCCGACGCGCAACAACCGCTGGCCGTTCAGACGGACCTTCATGTCATCGTCGTCGTAATGGGACTTGTGGTCGATCGCCAGGGTCACGGGCCGCGCCGGCGCTTCCAGAATCCGCTGCACAACCGCCGGCTCGAACAGGGTATCCCCGTTGAGCAGGAGAAAATCTTCTGTCATTTCCTCGCGCACGAACCAGCAGCTCACCAGATTATCGGCAACCTGGAAGAACGGATTAAAGACGGTTTCCACCCCAGTGCGCGTTGCCAAGGCACGCTGCACGTACTCTGCCCCGAAGCCGCTGACTACCGTAACGCGATCCACCCCGCACGCTGCCAGGTGGTCGATTTGCCAATCGATCAGGGCCCGACCGTGAACCGACACCATGCACTTGGGCGCACGCTCGGTTCTCGGCAACAGCCGTCTCCCTTGCCCGGCGCTGAGTATGATCGCTTTCATGACATTTCCACCTAATTTCGTTCTACGCGAATGCTTGCTCGATCGAACCCCGCTTGCCAGATGCGCATGCTCGCCGGCGGAAGGAAACAGGTTTCCTTTCGCCCCCCTGCTCCCGACGGTTCGTTACCGGAGCAATGTGGGTAGCTTAGCCTTGCCGAGACCGCGCAGGCTAATCCGTGCGCGCCGAAAATCTATCCCCGTCGGCTGCTATTCGCCAAGGCGCCGCCCAGCCCGCGCAACCGACACGACTTCCCGCATCCTTTATCGCACCGGCGGATCGGTTTCCTTCCGTCTCACGTGCAAGAGCCCGGCCAACAATATCGTTCGTCCAGAATGACAAGGTAATGGGAGGTCTCGCCGACGGCATTGTCTATCCTCCGTACCCAAAACCCTCCCATGGCGGCCTTGCAACCGCAAAACCTCGGCTATTCTAGACAAAAACCCTCGGAAATCAAGGAATTTTCCTTTCGCACCCGGTGGCAGGGGCGCAACACCTTAGCTCGTGCAGGTCTTCGGCAGGGATCCAAGAGGCGGCGCCTCCTACTCAGGCTGACACGATACTTGCATCGCATAGCGCGACATTCGGGAGGGTTGGTGAAAGCAATTCGCTGGCTTCTGAAACAGGCTGGCACAAAGAGATGCTGGGACTGTGCCTGTATGCGAGCGCCGAGGACGCCACAAGGGAAGCCTGCGGAGCGGGCCTTGATCGAGCATGCGCCCATACTGCGCCCTGTCCCGGGGCGACTGCAAGGCGGCCTGCACCGAGATAGAGCAATGCCCCCCGAATGTGCGGGTGAGGCGCCCCGACCGAAAGCGACCGAAAAGAACCTCCTTCACAAACCAATATTGCAGTTTGCTCTTTACGACGGAGATCAGAGCCAGTTTTTCTGGTAGTATTTGCGCCGAGTGCGATGATTTGTAAGAATTGAAAGGTTTAGTACTTTCAGGCGCATGCAGCGGAACGTTGGCGTCGGAACTTCCGTGCGTAGCGGAGGTTTGGAAATCATCAACAACAAGTTTGCGACAACACCCACGACATAGACGTCGAAAGGTGAGGTTCGCTACATCGGGGGCCGCAATCGATCCAGCTTCGGCAACGAAGGGTCGAGGGGCGAGGGTAGGTATCGTGTTGAAAATACCAGATCACAGTACACAAACCGCCCAACGGCTGACGCCACCGATGTGCCGGAAAAATCCTTTGGCCCTGACTCCGCCTGGCAATTCAGCGCCGGGTGGCAGGCAGTAGCGAGTGGATAGGGGGCGTATCCTTGGAATTCAAAGCCACACCAACTGAAAATTCCCTACCGTTCCGGGCCGCTGACTTCGGCAACCTTGCCGAAGCCTTGGATTACGCAGCGCAGGGGGAGACGGGCAGCAATTATTATTCGGGTCGGGGCGAACTGAATGCGGCAGTTCCCTACTCCGTGCTGCAGACGCAAGCCAAGTCCCTGGCCCGCCGATTGGCGAGTCTAGGGCTCGATCGAGGGGCCCGGCTCGCGCTCGTGGCCGAGACCAGCCCGGATTTCCTGCGTTTTTTCTTCGCTTGCCAATATGCTGGTCTGGTTCCCGTTCCGGTTCCCATTCCCATCAGCCTAGGTAGCCACAAGGCCTACGTAGAGCTGCTCCGAGGCATGCTGCAGAGCTGCCATGCATCCATCGCAGCAGCCCCCACGGATTATCTGCCTTTCCTGCAGGAAGCGGCGCAAGATCTTGATCTCGCATTCGTCGGC
>JAHEIA010000520.1 GCA_024639625.1 Chromatiales bacterium | reverse complement strand
CCCCGAATACACGGGAATCCGCGGGTGTTTGTATTCACGGAACTGGGCCACCATTTCCGTGAAGGGCATGTCGGCATCGAACAGGCAGATCCGCGGCCCCGGGGTCATGATGCGCGAGATATCGGTCTCGGAGGCCTCCAGCAGATTGTCGATCAGCACCCGCTCCGTGGCATCGATAATCCCGCTCTCCTCGCCTTCCGCGAGCAGCGTCCGCAGTTCGTCGGGTTGCAGGATGTTCTCCCGGTCAACGACCTCCCCGACGACGAAGGTGGTGATCCGATCGGCGATCAAACGCACCGCCTCGCGTAGCGGCGTGATCAGGACGATCCATTTGGGGAGCACCCGGGCCGACACCCGGGTGGTGAATTTCATCGGATAATTCACCGCGATGGTCTTCGGTGTGACCTCCCCCACCAACAGCAGCAAGGGCACCATGACCAACACGTTGAGCCAGCCTGCATCCTGCTCGCCGAAGAACATGATCAGGATCGCAGTCATGTTGGCAGCCGACGCGATATTGACTAGCTCGTTCCCGCAGAGGATGGAAATGATGAGGCGTCGCGGCTCGTCGAGCAGCGCATGGATGCTCTCGGAACGCGGGTTCCGCGTATTGCGCAGCTTCTGCAGATCGATCCGGCTGAGGGAGAAAAGCGCCGTCTCCGACCCCGAGAACAAGGCCGACGAGGCGAGCAGCACTACCTGCAAGGTAATGCGCAGCACCAACTCCCAGTTGATCCCGGCAAGACCCAGCGAATCGTACAGAGCGACCAGTTCCCCCATCCGACTACCCCAACCGGTGCGTAAAGAAAAGCAAGAAACCAGGAACGGCGCGCGAGCGCTCCTACGCGGATCGCGATGGAGACAATGTCAAGCGCGGACGGTAAACCGTCATCTTATCGTAATACGCAACCGATTCAAGAGAATCTAATCTCTCCCAGCGCAAGCCCGCAGCATCAGCAGCACCGCTGTTTCGCCTCCGGCGACCGACGTCGCGGGTACCGACAATCCGCCGCGGCCGATTGCCAAGTTCGCTTGCACGCCTATCCCGAATGGGGAATATCCCCCCGGGTGCTTGCCTCATCTCTCGCTTGCGACGAAAATACCCTCTATTTTTGCCGAATTGCTTCACAATCCGACGACCCGTCCATCGTTGCTATGTCCCTTTCTGTAGCTGCGATCCGTGCATGTAACGTACAGGAGAATCCCGTTATGAGTTTGGAGTCCCTCGAAGACGCCCTCACCGAGCTGGGTTTGCGCAACCTCGAGAACATCCACTGGAACCTCACCACATCCAGGCTGTATGAATCGGCGATCCGCAGGCGGGAAGGTCACCTGGCCCATCTGGGGCCTCTGGTCACGCGAACCGGCTCGTTTACCGGCCGCGCTCCCAACGACAAGTTCGTGGTTGAAGAGCCGGGCAGCAAGGACAAGGTCTGGTGGGGCAAGGTCAATCGACCTTTTTCACCCGCCAAGTTCGATTCCCTGTACCGCCGGGCGTGCCACTTCCTGGAAGGCCGCGATATTTTCGTGCAAGACCTCCTGGTCGGCGCGGATCCAGCGTACGAGATGCCGGTTCGGATCATTACGCAGAATGCCTGGCATTCGATCTTCGCCCGCAATTTGTTCATCCGACCGGCCAACTTCGGCCGCAAGTTGGGAGTAAACGAACCCCAGTTCACGGTGCTTCAGGTGCCGAGCCTGCATGCCACGCCGAGTATCGACAGCACCAATTCAGAGGCGTTCATCCTGGTAAACTTCAGCCGCGGAGTGATTCTCATCGGCGGCACCCAGTATGCCGGCGAGATCAAGAAATCCATATTTTCGGTGATGAACTATATGCTTCCCCAGCGTGGCGTACTCTCCATGCACGCCTCGGCCAATGTGGGGGAAGACGGCAACTCAGCGATCTTCTTCGGGTTGTCCGGTACCGGTAAGACGACCCTGTCCGCCGACCCGGAGCGCCAACTCATCGGCGACGATGAACACGGCTGGGGTGAGAACGGGATCTTCAACCTGGAAGGCGGCTGTTACGCGAAGGTAATCAAGCTGTCACAGGAAAAGGAGCCCCTGATCTACGACACGACCCGCATGTTCGGCACCATCCTGGAGAATGTCGGCATGGACTTTCGCAGCCGGAAGATCGACCTGAACGATGCCCAGCTGACCGAGAATACCCGCGCCGCCTACCCCATCACGCATATTCCTAACGCCATCTATCCCGGCCTGGCGGGCCACCCGACGGACATCGTGATGCTCACCTGCGATGCCTTCGGGCTGTTGCCGCCGATCGCCAAGCTGGAACCGAATCAAGCCATGTACCATTTCCTCTCCGGGTACACCGCAAAGGTTGCAGGGACCGAGGCCGGGATCACGGAGCCGCAGACCACGTTCAGCACCTGCTTCGGCGCCCCCTTCATGTCGCTGCATCCCGGGGTGTACGGAAACCTGTTGCGGGAAAAGATCCAACAGCACAAGGTGCGCTGCTGGCTGATCAACACCGGCTGGACCGGCGGACCTTACGGTGTCGGTGAACGCATGGACATCACCCATACGCGAACCATGCTCAATGCCGCCCTCTCCGGCAAGCTGGACGGCGTCGAGTACTGGAAGGACGAGACCTTCCAGCTCCAGGTTCCGCGGACCTGTCCTGGAGTGCCGAGCGAG
>JAHEIA010000519.1 GCA_024639625.1 Chromatiales bacterium | reverse complement strand
GGTCCGCAGGAAAATCTCGCGATAGGATGCGCTGCCCGTGAAGGTGTCCCATAACACGGTACTCATATGCCGCCGTTTTCCTTCGGCCTGCTGTCCGCGGTGAGGTTCGGGCATCAGAATGGAGACATTCTCACCCACAAGGTCGGCGATCGGATATCCAAACAGCCGCTCGGTCGCAGGGTTTGCCATGCAGACATGCCCTTGCGGGTCGATGACTACGATAGCATCGACCGCCGTCTCGACGATGGCTTTGAGCAGCACACTGTCGACATTGCCAGGGGGCGGCGGCACCGAGTTGCCGCTGTTTTCGCGCATTAGAACCTGCTCACGCTCACTCTATCGCCGCGCCGCACTCGGAAATCAAGTGCGATATCTGCAATATAGACTAAATCAAGGGCGAAAAACGTCGAAGATAGAGGTTACGCGAACCGGGGACAATGGGGAAACGATTTCGCTCCCTGTGAGATCGCCCGACAGCTCCGCCCAGCGCCTTGGGTGTTTGCTGTGTGCCTTGCGACTACCCCTGCAGCAAGCGGGTCGACGCCGCAGGGTACTGAAGGAGACCAAGCGGGCTCACGCCACCATCGACCGCCCCTGCCTCCAGCCGACAAGCCAAGCTTCCGGTTTTCGTCGGTTGCCGAAGGTGAACTTCTTCGCCGCGCCTCGTTAGGAGTCGGAAAACAGCCTGCCCGAAAGAACCGGAGCCTCGGTGATTGGTCTGCTGCTCTGCTCCCGCACAGCCGCTTCGCGCAGCCGTCGCGCAAGCCAGGGCAGCTCATCCATGAACATCACTCCCAGCCGTTCGCCAGTGCGCCGCACAACGAACCCCGGGATGCGCACCGGCTCGAGCCCCTTGCCCAACGGCAGACTCATCCAGATTTCCACCAGATCCATGGCGTCTATGCCAACGCAATCCGGACACTCGACGCCGGCTCCGGACAGGCTGACATCCCGTAAAAGGGCCAGGATAGGACCACGATCCGGACCGTAGATAGTTACCGGCAGATCGGTCGAAATTCGCTCGCCTTCGCGGTGATTCATCGTCGTACTCTCCTCGCCCAGTGGCTCGTTATCTTGTATTTTTCCGCCCAATCGGCGCCCCAGCTGCCAGCGCCGAAGGTCCTTGCTCAGTGCAGGCAGGGGTCGGAAACCCCGTTCTTGCGCATTGCGGCGCGAAACTGCCTGCTTCGGAAGGATGGGACCACGGTTGCCTGGAAAGGTTTGCTTAACGCCGCGAAACTGTGACGCATGCACGGTTCGGCGATTTCGCTCGAAGGCTTGTCGCCCCGGCCCCGGCGCCCTAGGGATCTGCAACAAGGCACGCCCCGGATCTCCCCTCGGCGCGTCCCGGCGTGCCTGCGCTGCAGCGTAACTGGAAAGGCGCTTCGGCCAGCGACATGGAGCGCTCTCGGGGAGGTCGGCCGCTCCCGGTCCAGAGGGTGCGCAGTCGCCGCGATCGCTCGACTGCCGAAACCGAAGATCAGTTGCGGATGCCGGGTACGCTCAACCTCTGCCCCTGGTTTCGCACCGACAGATAGAGCTCGATCGCGCCGTATTCGGGTGCATCGGCGGGCAATTCGTCGGCACGGATCGACACGTTGCACCACTGCATCCGCTTGCGAATATCCCAGATTTCGCCCCGGCTCATGCGGTAGCTCGGGAAATGATCGGGCATGCTATCCATCCCCGGCAGGAAAGAGCCGCGGATCCAACGCCGGGCAGCGATTTGATGACAGTCGGTGCAAGCGAAATTCAGCGCCCCGAGTTTTCTGCCGACCAGTTCGCGACCCCATTGCAGAGCCGCTTGCGCTCCGGGATCGCTGGCGTCGACGCGCATCCTTTTGCCATTGGCGAGATAGCGGAGATAGACCGCGAGGGCGATATTCTCCTCGCCCCCCATGAGAAATTCTGACTTGGTAGTGGCTCGAGCATGGCGCGTTAGGAACTCCTCAATCCCCAGCATCTTGCGCAAAAGCGGTTGGTATTTCGGCATACCTAGGGCCCACTCATCATAGAGCGAGGCTGACGGGTGACAAGAGGCACAGACCTGGAAAAACAGTTCTCTTCCCTGCTCCACGGCCCGCATTCCGGGATTTTCGAACTCATCAAGATTGTCTATCTCTTGCCGCGGTAGGGCCCGGCGACCCGGATCGTCTTCCGCCGCCGCAAAACTAGCCGGCTCGGTTTGGGTCTTGAGAAAGGCGACGACATCGATGATCTCGGCGCGGCTGAGGATACCGTGCGCCCCCCAAGGCGGCATCACTGAGCCTGGATTGAGGGTGCGGGAATCGAATACGTAGTTGAACAGATACTCGTCCGACCGCCCGGCGGCCCCGATAGTGGAAAGATTGGGGCCGACGTTCCCCGGCATTTCGCCATCGGACACTATGTGACAGGCAATGCATGCGCCGCCCCGGCTGCGATCCGCAAACAGCCGTTTGCCGTTCGCCGGGTCGCCGACGATGGGCCCTGCGACAGGCTGCAGTCCCTCTACTACGCTGGGTCTAGCCTGGGCTAAGGTCGAATAGCGTCCCCAGCCCCCTGGCGGCCATCCCGCGTAACGTACCCAAGGGGTTGCGCAGGCGGATCGCTCGGTTTCCAGAGGCACGTCCGGCGACATGACGGCGCCTTGGGCCCAGGCCGGAAGCAGAGCAAAAACCGAAA
>JAHEIA010000105.1 GCA_024639625.1 Chromatiales bacterium | reverse complement strand
CCTCCGCCGACGTCGCCTTGATCATCGGGGCGAACGACGTGGTCAATCCAGCGGCAAAGAGCGATCCTTCCAGCCCGATCTACGGCATGCCGATCCTCGAGGCTGCGAAGGCGAAGCAGATCTACTTCGTCAAGCGATCCATGCGCCCGGGTTACTCCGGGGTGGACAACCTGCTCTTCTACCAGGACAACACCTCGCTGATCTTCGGCGATGCCAAAGACGTTTGCGAGGGTCTGGTCAATGCCCTCAAAGGCGGCGGCCATTGAGTGAGTGGCCTGCAGGATCCCTTCGAGCGCCGCCGGAAGTCGAGAAAGCCTAGGTGTAGGGTGCTATTTCTGCGGTGCCGGGCGGACAAAGCGCTCGCTCAAGCGAATCACCTGACGGGTCGGCGTCCCGTCGGCAAGCGAGCGCAGCCAAGGGCCGGCCTCGTGTAGCACCCCCTTGGCCGCGCCCAGGTGGGGGGCCCTCAGGCGCACGAAGTCTCCGTAGTCATTGAGGATGATCCACTGCTCGCCGCCGGCATCCAAGGGTTGCAGCCGCAGCTTCTCCCAATCGATGCGGAAACCCGTTTCCTGCACTTCGCGCAGACGCCGGGCCAGGCTGCGCAGGTCGGCGACCAGTCCGCGGCAGGCCGACTCGGCGCTGCGCCGGTCCGCCAGGTCGCGAAACTCGAAAATCAGTCCATCCTCGGTCTCATATCGCGCCTGCAGATTCTGACCGAAGCTCCAGTGACCGGGTGCCTGCTCTAGAGGAGTCGGCGCGGGCGTTTGCGTCTCTGTGCGGCCTGCCGGCAGGCTCGGCGGCTCCATAACCGGACCCGGGCACAGGTGCAACAGGCAATAATGTTCGGCGATGTTGCGCTCCAGCTGACTTACCGCCCCCATCTCCGGGTCACTGATGACGATCGGATCGCCGGCAACGAAAACCAATACCGAGCGGGGTCCCTGAACGGTGACATCGACCGCGGCCCCGCTATCGAGAGCCTGCACATGGCCGCGCAGGCGCGCTACCTCCTGGTACATGGCCGCACGCCAGCGCAACATCTTGTGTTTCTCATCCAAATCTTTGAAACGCGATCGGTTTGCACGCTGGATGGCGGTCTCGTGGGCGCTCACCATCTCTACCAGGGCAATCCAGGCGAAATCCCGCTTTGCCTGCTCGGACGCCTGGAGCGCTTGTTCGGCAACCTTGTACAGGGGGGAATATGGAGCGGAGATCTCCAGTGACTGGCGCAGCTCGGGTGCGCCGAAAGCGAGACTGGGAGCGAGCAATACTATCGCTGCCAGTCGCGACCTGGAATGCGCCCGCAGGCACTTTAGGGTGCGCATATTCGACTTGACTCGGTAGTTCATTCTGCGGGGCTTTGCGGGGCGCTGGCGACTCACGGCGGAAGCGGAAGGTTGCGGTAGATGCTGCAACCCGGGCGGCTACAGGTCAAGCCCTGCTCCGGCAGGGGATCTATCATCACCCGCCGGGTATGTTCTTTGCCTCGGACCTATGGCCCTCGCGGCAATGCGGTCTTCGCCCGTACGCAAGCCGGAAGCCCACGCGGTTGCGGCGCAACCGCCGGCCATCGGTCACATCTCCGCACGCCGTCTCAACCGGGTGTCGTGCACCGCTTGTTGGGCCGCAAAGAGGCCAGTTAAAGACGGTGGGTGAGCGTATTGCAGAGGGGTAAAGCGGAGGGACGCGCCTACCCATGGTTCTGTTCCGCGGACCGGACATCGCGGGGTAGGTCGCTTTCCTTGTGCAAGAGGTTCCCCGGAACCCCTTCTCCCCCTCCTGCCGCCCCGCACGGGCCCCGTGTCCGGCTTGGCGGCGCTCCGGTTTTGGCGGTGGCGGGGGACACCCGTACAATAGCCGCTTTGGCCGAATCCGCTTGCCGTGAGTTCTCCCGCTCTTCCCAGTCGCCGCGATATCGACGCCTGCCTGCTGCAGGACCGCTTCAAGCTGCGTCGCCGTTTGGCCTCGCTGCGCCACCGCATCCGCGAAGGTCAGCCCCAGGAACAGGGCTTGCGGCAGCTTTTGCGGGAAATCGAGCGTTCTCGCTCGGTCGTCGAGGAGCGGCGCCGGCAGGCGCCCACCCCGGAGTTTCCCGCGCAGCTACCGGTCAGCGAGCGTTGGCGGGAGATCGCCGCGGAGATCGATCGCAACCAGGTGGTCGTGCTGTGCGGAGAGACCGGATCCGGAAAGTCGACCCAGATCCCGAAGATCTGCCTCGCCTTGGGGCGTGGCGTGGTGGGGCGTATTGGGCACACCCAGCCGCGACGCATCGCGGCGCGCAGCCTCGCGTCGCGAATTGCTCAGGAGCTGAACCGTGACCTAGGGTCGACGGTCGGCTACAAGGTGCGTTTCAGTGACCGGGTGCGCCCCGAGACTCAGGTCAAGCTGATGACTGACGGAATCTTGCTGGCGGAGATCCAGCAGGACCGCTATCTCAACCAGTACGACACCCTGATCGTCGATGAGGCCCACGAACGCAGCCTCAACATCGATTTCCTGCTCGGTTATCTGCGGCAACTGCTGCCCAAGCGACCGGATCTGAAGGTTGTGGTCACTTCCGCGACTATCGATCCACAGCGCTTCTCGCAGCACTTCGATGGTGCTCCGATCATCGAAGTCTCGGGCCGCACCTACCCAGTGGAGGTGCGTTATCGGGTCCCTGACGAGGAGAATGTCGGCGAGCGTGAGGAGGTCATGCAGCAATCGATCGTCGATGCGGTCGACGAGCTTTCGCGGATCGACCGTGGCGATATCCTGGTGTTTCTCAGCGGCGAGCGTGAGATCCGAGACACCGCCGAGACCCTGCGCAAACACAAAATGCAGCTCACCGAGGTGTTACCGCTCTACGCCCGATTGGGGGCCGCGGAGCAGGGGCGGGTATTCCAATCCCACGGCGGCCGGCGCATCGTCCTCGCGACCAATGTGGCGGAAACCTCGCTCACGGTGCCGGGTATCCGCTACGTGATCGACACAGGGTTTGCCCGGATCAGCCGCTACAGCCACCGCAGCAAGATTCAGCGCCTGCCGGTGGAACCCATCTCGAGAGCCAGCGCGGACCAGCGCAAGGGGCGCTGCGGCCGCGTGGCTGCCGGTGTGTGCATTCGTCTGTATTCGGAACAAGACTTCGCCGATCGCAGGGATTATACCGAGCCAGAGATTCTGCGCACCAACCTGGCTTCGGTGATCTTACAGATGAAGGTGTTGGGGTTTGGGGAGATCGAGGATTTCCCCTTCGTCGACCCCCCGGATCGGAGACTGATCAAGGACGGCTATCGAACCCTGGAGGAGATCGGCGCCGTGGGAGCGGATCGTCGGGTGACCCGGATCGGCCGCCAGATCGCGCGTCTCCCGGTGGATCCGCGCGTCGGTCGCATGTTGTTGGCGGCGGCCGATTGGCGTTGCCTGCGTGAAGTACTGATCGTGGCTGCGGCCCTGAGCGTACAGGACCCGCGCGACCGACCCTTGGACAAACAACAGTTGGCGGATCAGGCGCATGCCCTACACCGCGACGATGACTCCGACTTCCTGGGTTTTCTCTCCCTGTGGCGCTTTCTGGAGGAGCGCCGCGAGCATCTGACCCGGCGCAAATTCCGCGCCATGTGCCGCGAGCGGTTCCTGTCCTGGACCCGGGTTCAGGAGTGGCACGACATCCACCAGCAGCTGCGGGTGCAGATGCATGACATGGGCTTCCGCGACAACCAGGCGGATGCGGGTTACGAGGAGATCCATCGCGCCTTGCTGAGTGGATTGTTGAGCAACATCGGGATGCGTGACCGCGGCCGCGAGTATCTTGGGGTCAGGGGCTCGCGGTTTCACGTTTTTCCGGGCTCCGGGCTGTTTGCCAAATCGCCCAAATGGGTGATGGCCGCCGAGGTCGTCGAAACCGCGAAGGTGTATGCCCGAACCCTGGGCAGGATCGACCCCGAGTGGGTTGAGGCCGCCGCCGGACACCTGGTGCAGCGCAGCTATTCCGAACCGCACTGGGAACGCAATCGGGGGCAGGTAGCAGCCTACGAGAAGGTGTCCCTATTCGGACTCACCTTGGTTCCGCGGCGCAAGGTCAATTATGGCCCGATCAATCCCGTGGAGGCGCGCGAGATCTTCCTGCGCTTCGCCCTCGTGGAAGGAGACTTCCAGACCCGGGCGCCGTTCTTTCGCCACAATCAGGAATTGATCGATTCCGTCCGGGACCAGGAACACAAGTCGCGGCGGGCGGACTTGCTGGTCGACGAGGAGGGCCTGTATCAGTTCTATGCGCAGCGGGTTCCTGCCGACGTGTGCAACGGCCCGGCCTTCGAGCAGTGGCTTCGTCAGGCGGTCAAGAGCCAGCGCAAGATCTTGCATATGCGCCTGCAGGACGTGATGCGGCAGGACGCCCGGGCGGTGAGCAAGGATCAATTTCCCGATACGCTAGGCCTGGACGGTCTCGATTTGCCCCTGGAATATCATTTCGATCCCGGCGGCACGGCCGACGGAGTGACCCTATTGGTCCCCCTAGAGCTAGTCAATCAAGTATCTGAAGAGCGCTGTGAGTGGCTGGTACCCGGGCTGCTTCGGGAACGGGCGATCGCCCTGCTGCGCGGGCTGCCGAAGGCATTGCGCAGATCCTTCGTGCCGATCCCGGAAACCGTGGACCGCTGCCTGGAGACGCTACAGGTTGCGGATCGTTCCTTGACGCGCGCCCTCGCCGAGGCGCTGAAGCGGATTACCGGTGTGCACGTTCCCGAGGACGCATGGAATACGGGCGATCTTCCGGACCATCTGCGGATGAATTTTCGCCTGCTCGATGGCGGAGGGCGTGTACTAGCCGCGGGACGCGATCTGCTGGCCTTGAAACGCGGGTTCGGGGAGCAGATAAGGCAAAGCTTTGCCGCTTTGCCGGCCTCGGATCTGGAGCGCGACGGCATCACCGATTGGGATTTCCCCGCCCTGCCCGAGAGCGTGGCACTCGATCGGGGTGGGGTGAAGCTGCGCGGCTTTCCCGCCTTGGTCGACCGTGGTGAGAGCGTCAGTATTCGCATCCTGGATTCGCCAGCCAGTGCTGCCGCCGCCCGGCGTAGCGGCCTGCGGAGGTTGATCATGCTGCGTCTTGCGCGGGAGATGCGCTACCTGCGCAAGAACCTGCCCGGTCTGCAGCGGATGCAGCTGGTCTACGCCAGCGTCGCTCCGCCGCCGGCCGGGTTGCTCGCGATGCCGGAACAGGATCTCACTCAGGCGCTGGTCGACCTGACCGTGGATTGTTGTTTCCTGGAGGATCAACCGCCGCTTGGCAGCCGACACGACTTCGATGCCCGGATCGCGGCGGGCAAGGCGTCTTTGATTCCCAAAGCCGGAGAGATCTGCGAGCTGGTAGGTCGTATCTTGGAGCGCTACCACGAGGCGCGTAAGAAACTTTCCGCAACCACCCAGGTGGCTTGGGCGGACTCGGTGGCGGATATGCGTGAGCAGCTCGACCGATTGGTCTTCCGGGGCTTTCTTGCGTGCACTCCCTATCCGGTGTTGCGGCATTTCGAACGCTATCTGAGGGCCGTCGAGTTGCGCTTGGAGACGCTTCCCTATGCAGCCGCGCGCGACCAGGAGCGCATGCAGCAAATGGCGTGGTTATCCAGCGAATGGCGACGCCGCGAGGAGCAGAACCGCAGGGACGGCAAGCGTGACGAGCGCATCGAAGAATTGCGCTGGGCCCTCGAGGAACTGCGGGTGTCTTTGTTTGCTCAGCAGTTGAAGACCCAGTATCCAGTCTCTGTCAAACGGCTCGAGAAGCGCTGGCGGGATCTCGGGTTGTGATCCCCGAGTCGGGGCTGTACAGCGCCTGGGAGACGATACTTAATTTCCTATGCCGCCGGTCCCGCGGGCAGTCGTGGCGCTTGATCGGCTGGCTCCCATTCGAATTTGGGAAGCTGCTCGAAGGCGGTGCGGATGCCGGCGTTCCAGCTCTCCCGGAGCATCTTCAGCCGTGGATCCTCCGCATCGAACTTGCAGCGGTGGCTGATCTCGAGGCTGTCTTTCGGGTAGATCGCCAGCTCGAATGGCGGACCCACGGTGATGTTCGAGCGGGTCGTTCCATCGAGAGAAACGAGAGTCAGTCGGGCACCGTCATCGAGACTCATCTGCGGGCTCACGATGCGGTCCAGTGCCGGTTTCCCGTATTTGCTCTCACCGATCTGCAGGAACGGAGTTTCTGGGGAAGCGGTAATGTAGTTGCCCTGGGGATAGATCATGGCCAGGCCGTGGGGCTGGCCTTTGATCTGGCCTCCGATGACCAGTGTGGTCTCCCCGCTGACGCCGCTCTGCGATAACGCTTTGCCGTGCTCGCGCTGTATGGCGACGCTGACTTGACCTACGTACTCGGCGGCTTCGAACAGGTACCGAACACTGGCGAGATTGGGCGTGCCGGAGGGATAGTCCAGATCTCTCTGGATGTGGTTCATGACTTCCTGGGTAGTTCCCAGGTTGCCCGCGGAAAGGATGACGAAAACCCGGTCCGCGGCCGGTTTGAAGATATGCATCTTACTATAGGTCGTGACGTAGTCGACCCCTGCATTGGTCCGTGAGTCGCTTGCAAACACCAGGCCCTGTTCGAGCGCCAGGCCGAGACAGTAAGTCATACATCACCTCGAGAAAGGGTCCGCCAAAGGTGCGGATAAGGGTCTGATTCTATCCTTGCTTTTCATTTTCGTCACTCGGCCGTGGTGAAATTTTTCGTTGGCCAAAATGGGTAGCACGGCGTTATCCTGTGGCGGCGCGCGTCGCCGCCAGAAGCAACTCCTCAGCGGCGATATCTTGATTGCAGGCAAGCTGGTACGGAATGCGTACGAGGCGGCATATGAGTATCGATTGGAAAACTTACCCGTTGGAGCAGGTGTACGACGAGTTAGTGCAGCGCAGCGGGCGCTCGCGCGGCCACGCCAGGAATCTGCTGCGCCGCCTTTCTTCGATGGATCAAGAGGAACTTGCGGCGCGTCAGTTAGCCGCCGAGCTCGCGATCAAGGGAATGGGCGTCACCTTTACGGTGTACACCAAGGAGGAAGGAACCATCGACCGCGCTTGGCCGTTCGACATCATCCCGCGAATCATTGCCAAGGCCGAGTGGGAGCGCGTAGAAGCAGGCCTTAAACAGCGGGTTCACGCGCTCAATCTTTTTATCGACGACCTGTACCACGAGCAGCAGATCGTCAAGGACGGAGTATTCCCGGCGGAGGTACTGGAGGAATCGCAGAACTTCCGCGAGCAGTGTGTGGGCGTGAATCCGCCGCTGGGGATCTGGGCGCATATCTGTGGATCGGACCTGATCCGTGGCACGGACGGCACCATGTATGTCCTGGAGGACAACCTGCGCGTCCCCTCGGGCGTTTCCTACATGCTGGAGAATCGCCTGGTAACCAAGCGTGTGTTCCCGGAGCTGTTCGGGGCTTATGGCCCCCTGCCCGTCGACGACTATCCGTCCCAGCTTTTCGACACCCTGGCCGCCCTGTCGCCGCGGCCGGCGGATTACCCCGAGGTGGTGGTGCTCACGCCCGGGATCTACAACTCCGCGTATTTCGAGCACAGTTACCTGGCGCAGCAGATGGGCTGCGAACTGGTCGAGGGACGCGACCTGTTCGTTGCCGAAGACGACTGTGTCTACATGCGAACGGTAGATGGTCCAGCCCGCGTGGACGTGATCTATCGCCGCATCGACGACCTATTCATAGATCCTGAGGCGTTCGCCGTCGATTCCGTGTTGGGGGTTCCCGGGTTGTTGCGGGCCTGGAAGGCGGGAACCGTGGCGCTGGCCAATGCGCCCGGCGCCGGGGTGGCGGACGACAAGGTCGTATATGCCTTCGTGCCGCAGATCATCGAGTACTACCTCGGCGAAAAACCGCTGATCAAGAACGTGCCGACGTTTCGCTGCATGTATCCGGAGGAGCGCGAGCATGTGCTGGCCAACCTCCAGGAGCTGGTGGTCAAACCGGCCAACGAGTCGGGGGGCTATGGCATGCTGATGGGGCCGCAGTCGACCAAGGCCGAGCGTGAGCTTTTCGCCGAGTTGATCCGCAAACGTCCGCGCAATTACATCGCGCAGCCGGTGATCAACCTTTCCACGGTGCCCACGGTCGTCGGTCGCGGCGTCGAGCCGCGGCACGTGGATCTGCGTCCTTTCATACTGTCCTCCGATCGAATTCAAGTGACCATGGGCGGGCTCACCCGGGTCGCTTTGCGCAAGGGGTCGCTGGTGGTGAATTCGTCCCAAGGCGGCGGCAGCAAAGATACCTGGATCGTCGATGGTGGGGAAATACGGCGCACCTGAGCGCGCGGCCGGAAGGAGCAACAGATGCTGTCTCGTGTAGCCGAAAACATCTATTGGATGGCGCGCTACCTGGAGCGTGCGGAAGGCATCGCGCGCCTGGTAAGCGTGAACACCAACTTACTGCTGGACCTGCCGGCGGCGATTGCGCCGGGATGGGAAAAACTCATCTGGATCAGCGGCACGCTGGAGATATTCCGCGAGAGAATCAAGAATCAGGAGTGCAACGAGCGCAGGGCGCTACGCTTCTTGATCGGCGACCTGCAGAACCCGGGCTCTCTGCTCTCCAGCCTGCGCATGGTGAGAGAGAACTGCAGGACGATCCGCGACATCGTG
>JAHEIA010000518.1 GCA_024639625.1 Chromatiales bacterium | reverse complement strand
CAAAACGATTTGTTCGATCGCTGCGGCAATATGGTGGGCAACGCCTCGGTTCTGACAGGCGGAGGACCCGCTGAGGCGAAATCGTTGGGCTGGACTACGGATGCGGAGGTCGCGGCCGTCGTGCAGACGGTGGCGAACGAGGAACTGGCGGCCACCCGGACTATGGCGACCCAACTCGGCAGTGGCCAGGCCAACATCGGGATCACCCGGCTGCAATCGCTGCGTCGCGGCGTCCGTTTCAGCGCCTTCGGCAACGGTGTCAGCATATATGAGGGTATCGCCGACAACGATACCGGACCACGCAACGAGCAGACGCCCCATGGTGGCGCTGCCGGGGACTCTCTAGCGGGCGGGTGGGGCTTTTTCGCCAACGCCAACTATGCGACCGGCGACCGCGACCGAACCGACCGCGAGGATGAATTCGATTACGATAGCTACGGCGCAACGATCGGCACTGATTACCGCCTCGACGACAACAATATTGTTGGCGGAATGGTGGGCTACGGCAACGTCGACGCAGATTTCGACAACAACAACAGTTTTTCTTCCTCGCCCAAGGATTCACCAGGTGGCAAGGTCGACGCCGACAGTTGGGGAGTCGGGCTGTACGGCACCCACTACCAGGAAAACTGGTACATCGACGGCTTGATCGGTTATACGCGTACCGACTACGACACGAGGCGCAAGATCTCGTTGCCGCTCGGACCGGATCCGGGCGATTCCTCGGCAGCTGTAACAACCAAACGCACCGCCCGAGGTGATACGGATAGCGATAGCTTCACTATCGCCGTCGGTGGCGGTCTGGACCTGCAGGCTGGCTCTATAACCTATGGTCCGTTCGCCCGGTTGGCTTATCAAAAAACCAAGATCGACGACTATAAAGAGAACAACGCCGAGGGCCTCAACTTGACCGTCGATGACCAGGACTGGGACTCGCTGACCACCACGCTGGGTGGAGGGGCCAGCTACGCCTCCAGCCAGGACTGGGGCGTGCTGGTCCCGTTCGCGCGTGTCGCCTGGGTGCATGAGTTTGAGAACGATTCCCAGAACATGAAGGCGTTCTACACCGTCGATCCGCAGGAGAACAACCTGGTCGCCCGTACCGACAATCCGGATCGCGACTACTTCGAACTGGGTGTTGGTGTATCTGCGGTAATGCGTGGGGGCTTGCAGGCATTCTTCGATTATCAGACGCTGCTAGGTTATCGTGACCTCACTGACCACGTCTTTACGATCGGCATCCGCAGCGAGCTGTAGAGTCCGGCACATCATCGCCCCCGCATCAATAGATTGGCTGCGGGGGTGCCTTTCTGCAGGGCCCGTTGGCGGACTGGTGAGATTTTTATGCTAGGCACTGCAAAATGCCTTGCGGGAGTTGGGGTCGGGTGCGATATCCGTTTGGCTGGGCCCCTCGTTCCTGAACGTTGCTAAATAGCCACCACTGGTGTCTAGATCGTTTATCGCCAGCAAACACGGCGGTGATCCCGGGTTGATTGAGTAGGCCCATCGACGACATATGAACCACTGTTCACCGGCCGCGCGCTTCATCCGCCGCACGCTGCAACGCTTCCAAACGCGCCTTCGCGGCGCGAATCTTCTCCAGCCGGCACTTGCGATGTTGCAGTTCTTCCGGCTACTCGTCGCCCCGCCGGTCCGCTCCGTATTGCTGATCCGCGGCCTCGTCCGCCTGATCCGCGCAATCGCACATCGAGGCAATCTCCTCTTGGAGTCGGCGCGCTTCCTGCTGCATATGCTGACAGCTCATAGCCTTGTGCTTGCTCGCATTAGCCCGCACCTTGGTGCCGTCTACGGCCGGCATCCCGAGACTTACCAGCCCAGCCGCCTGCGCAATCTGCAACACCTCCGCAAAAATCGCCTTTCAATCCTTCAGATGACGCTTACGGAGCGCGCAAATCGTCCGGTGCCTGCGAAAAGTTCCCGCCGCCAGCACTCGGAACGAAACATCCTCCTCCAGCTTGCGGGCGATCCTGCGAGAAGAAAACACGCCACTGAAATAGGCGTAGATCAGCACCTTGCGCCGATCATCACCCTCATAGGGAGCGCAGAACGCGCCCAGATCGAGCTCCTCCGACACCTCGCTGATAAAGTACGCCACGTGGTCTTCCGGCAGCCACTCTCGTAGGCTTACCGGCAGCAACAGATCCTGCTCCGGCGCGTACGGGCGAAACGTCCTCGGCACTGGCTCCCCCTTTAAGAAGCGTGGTGCCGTTATCTCAGGATGTTCACTACGACGCAGGCTCCTAGCCCGCTACCCATCTTTTCGCCCAGCTCCGAGCAGGTCGGGCGCACGCAGAAAAGCGCCCTACCTGCACTCCCGGCAGATGGGCAAGCCTGACGGCCCTCGGCGTTCCCCGCCGTGGGCGCTCGCGGGTCGCTCATCGGGCCGCGACCTCGGCACCAGTGCGCCGCAGGTCCTGCTGCGACAACTTCGCGCTGCTCGGCAGGAAGAAGAACTCGCCCGCCTCGTGGCCCGCAAATTTGATCGGCGCGTACTGCGGATCCTGGTCAACGTTGAGCTGTGCCGCCGCACGCTTGACCCGCTTCTGGACCTCGCGGTAAAGCGCATAGCCCTCGAGGACGCGCTGGTTGTCACGCAGGGTGTCGAGCAGGGCGCGCGTAAAAATGGAGTGGCCACCGCCACCGGCGTCCAACACGGG
>JAHEIA010000104.1 GCA_024639625.1 Chromatiales bacterium | reverse complement strand
GCAATATCTACAGGAGTACTTGGGGCGGCAGGGGATATCGGTCAAGATCGATCTCCGGGTCTTTCCCACCTATGACGAGGCGATCGAGGCCCTGATCGACGGGCAGGTCGATTTCGTGCGCTTCGGTCCGGTCAGTTACGTGTTAGCGAAAAAAAGGAACCCGGATTTGCGCCTCCTGGTAATGGAGAGCAACGCAGGGAGCAGGATCTTCAATGGCGTAATATCGGTTGCGCGGGATTCGCCGGTGCAATCCCTCGACGACTTGCGAGGCAAACGGATCGCGTTCGGGGACCGGCGTTCTACTACCGGTCGCTATCTTGCCCAGGCCGCGTTGGTGAGCGCCGGCATTCGCGCCGCAGACCTGGCCGGCTACAGCTACTTGGGGCGTCACGACAAGGTTGCGTTTGCAGTCGCTGCTGGAAACTACGATGCCGGGGCATCGAACGAAAACACATTCCGCAAGTACGCCCGCACAAAGGGATTGCGCCAGATTGCCGAGTTTCCTTGTGTCACCAAGCCGTGGGTGGCGCGCGCGGGAATGGACGAAAGCACCTTTGTCGTACTCCGCCAGGCATTGTTGCAGCTAAGCGACCCAGCGATCCTGGGGACGATCCACCGCAGCGGTTTTCTCCCCGCCCAGGATGCCGATTTTGATCTGATCCGCCAGGCCATGCGGCTCGCCAAGCAGTTTGACGAAGAGAGCCTGAGGTTCGGGGTCTATGCTTCGATCAAACCCAGCGATATCTATCAGTTGGTGCAACCGGTTCTCGAGCAAATAGAGCGGGAGCTGATAACGGAAGCGAGTATCCATGGTATCCGTATCAAGGTATTTCGCAGCTATCAGGAGGCGGTTGACGCACTGATTCGGGGCGACGTGGACTTCGGGCGTTTTGGGCCCGCCAGTTATTTATTCGCAAAACAGGCGAACCCCTATATTCGACTGATTGCGACGGAGGGCAACGGGCGTGAGCACGCTGCTGCTGTCTTCGTGGTCGCTGCCGACTCCGAGATCGATTCGCTTACGGGGCTCTCAGGAAAGACCTTCGCATTTGGCAGCCGCTTGTCCACCGAGGGGCGGTTTGCGGCCCAAGCGGCGTTGATCGAGGCAGATATTTTCGCTGCGGACCTTGAGGAATACGTCTATCTCGGCCGGCACGACCGGGTCGCTTACGCGGTAGCGGCGGGGAACTACGACGCTGGGGCCCTACGCAAGTCTGTGCTCGCCAGAAGCGGAATCGCCGGCAAACTCCGGGTGATAGAGGAAATTGTGGTCCCCGAGAAAATATGGGTGGCCCGCGAGGACATGGACGGGGACCTGTTCGGGCTGGTGCAGAAGGCGCTGCTGGATATCCGGGGCGACGCAAGCCTCGGGCCCTTAGGGCTGCGCGGTTTTTCCCCAGCCAATAACGGTCTCTATCCCCGCGTCAAACAGACGATCGAGCTGGCGGAGCAATTCGAGCGCCGACCATGAGTCTGTCGCTGAAGATCATTATGTCGATGCTGCTGGCATTGGTCGCGCTATTGTCTCTCTTCGCGTGGATCATCATCAGCGACGAAGAGAGGTTGCTCGGTGAGTTGTTGCGCAAGGAGGGACGTTCGCTTGCCCAGGCGGTCGCGAACTTCAGTGTCGAACCCTTACTGTTAGAGGACTACCCGGTACTCGAGTCTGTTTTGCGCGCCATCGGGACCCAAACCGAGAACGTAATAGCGCTCGAGGTCGCCCACGAGGGGAACACGGTCGCAGACTATCACAGGGCCGGCGACGGCTCCGGCGAGGCCTTTTGGCACGACATCGTCTTTCCCGGTTTGGCGGGCACGACCGGGAAGACCCTCGGTACAGTGAAACTGGTTCTTTCCAACCGAGCCAACCGCGCGGTCATCGCCCACCGTCTGAACGAGATGCGTTTCTATATCGGCATCATCTTCCTGGTGCTGTTAGGAGCGCTCTCGGTGTTGTTGCGCCGCGTAGTCCTTCGACGTGTCGAGCAATTGACACGCTACGCGGAGACTATTACCTCGGATCAGCAAGATGCCTTACGATCGACCCTTCCGGGGGGCATTCCCCCCAGGCTCGAACGTTTCTCCAACTTCGCGGAAGCCCCCCATTCGGGGGACGAAATCGGCCGTCTCGCCTTGAGTCTCGCTATCATGCGTGCGGCGATCGGGGAGAAAGAGGAACAGCTTCGGCAGTATGCGGAGGACCTGGAGAAGAAGATTCGCCGGCGAACCAAAGAACTGGAGATTGCAAAAGAAAAGGCGGAGTCGTCGGATCGCGCCAAGAGTGTATTCCTGGCCAACATGAGCCACGAGATCCGCACTCCGATGAACGGTGTGATCGGCTTTGCAAAGCTGTTGTGCGAGACCGATTTGAGCGAAAAACAGCAAGATTACGTGCAGACCATAGTAGTTTCGGCGGAGAATCTCCGTGTGATCATCGACGATATCCTTGATTACACCAAGATTGAGGCCGAGCGGCTGGAGCTGGAGAACACGCCCTTTGACCTGGATGATCTGGTCGACAACGCCGTGTATCTGTTGACCCCCCAAGCGGACGAGAAGGGACTGGCGCTGATCCATGGAATCGCTGCGGGCACGCCGACTCGGCTGGTTGGTGATGCTGTGCGCATCCGGCAGGTCCTGATGAACCTGATGGGTAATGCGATCAAGTTCACGCCTCACGGCGTCGTTTCTTTGTGGATCGAACCGGTCGTGCAGGAGGGGTCTAGCGTCTTTCGGTTCGAGATTGTAGACACTGGACTGGGCATGAGCGAGAAGGAGCTGCAACGGCTCTTCCAACCGTTCTCACAGGCCGATGCGTCGGTAACGCGGCGCTTCGGCGGTTCTGGGCTGGGCCTCGCGATCTCAAAGCAACTCGTGGAGCGCATGCAGGGTAGTATCGGCGTGCGCAGCGAACCCGGAAGGGGCTCAAGCTTTTGTTTCCTTTTGCCGTTGCAGGCAGAAGCCCGAAACGAAGGGATAGCGAAGAGCTCCGGTCCGCTCGACGGTTTGCGCGCCGTGGTTTTCGATCCTTGCTCTCTAGCCCGGCGGGCCTTGACCCACTCGTTGCAACGCATGGGTATGACGGTTCGTTGCGCCGCTTCGGTCCATGAGTTCATTGGCCAACTCGACTCGGATCAGATGACCGAAGAGAATCTGGTGGTAGTGGGATGGGGTGATGAGCCGGGAATGCAGTCGCTGCGCCGGCGGCTCGTAAAATCGGCGCAGACGCGGGAGCGGATCGTGATGTTAGTGAATCATCCGGATCCGGATGCCTTCGTTTCCCGTCTCGGCATAAGCGCATCACTGGTTTTGCCGAAGGCGAGCGGGCATCGCGCGTTTGTCCATGCACTGGGGGAACTGGTGGCGGGGGGAAAGCGCGAAGTGCTTCCCGGAGCGCCACCCGGGGCGCAAGACCCTACTGCAAATCGGCGGTTTTCCGAATTGCATGTGCTGGTGGTCGATGACAACCCGATCAATCTCAAACTCACGAAGAACCTCCTGGAGACCAGGGGCATCCGGGTAACGGAGGCGTGCAGCGGCGAGCAGGCGGTAGCCTTAGCGGCAGCCGACCGGTTCGATCTGATCCTCATGGACATCCAAATGCCCGGGATGAGCGGTGTGGAGGCAGCTCGGAGAATCAGACAACAGGAGCGCGGCCACAGGCACACACCAGTGATCGCGGTCACCGCGCATGCCTATCCGGAACAGCGCGAAAAGATCCTTGCCGGCGGCATCGAAGACTGCATCACCAAGCCCTTGGAGAGTCAGAATCTCTGGCATCTGTTGGAGCGCTGGGCTACCCAGCGGGATGCGCCAACGGAATCCGTAGATCCGTGCCAGCAGAAGTTGCAGGGTGTCGTCTACGATCGCGAAGCGGCTTTGCAGGTTACCGGTGGCGAGCCGAAGATCGCCGATGAATTCCTCAACATGTTTTTCCAGCAACTGCCGGAGCGCAGCGAGCAATTGCGGGTTGCGCTGTCGCAGCGCGATTACGAGGCGTTGCGCGAGCAGGCGCATATACTGGTGGGATCCGCGTCGTATTGTTGTACACCGGCGTTGAAATCGGCCGCTGCGGAGTTGGAGCGCGCCGTGTCTAGCGGGGAAGGGACGGAATTCGGCGCTCTGGTGGAACGAGTGCAGCAACAGATCACGCGGCTGCTCGATTTCTCCGCGATGAATGTGGATTGAACGGGCCGGTTGCAGCTAGTCGTAGTGGGCTACCTATCCGCATGAGGGTTTGATCGCCGGCAGATGCTGCGCTGACCCCTATCCGGGCGTCGACTGGGCAGTTCGAATTTCGGTGGACGAAACGGGGTGGCTGAAAAAGAAGATCGGCGGGTGCGCCCGTTTCGACGTCCCTGTCGCAGGACTTAGGCCCTGGCGCTGCTACCAGTAGGCGAACAAACGGTCGTCGACCAGCTTGTGTTCGAATTGCCTCAGCGGGCGGTTACCGACCTCGGTGCATTCTCCACTCTCTACGTCGAATGCCCAATGGTGCTTGGGACAGGTGAGCTTGTGACCTTCCAGGGCCAAGTGCGGTATGTCCGTGACCTGGTGCGGGCAGCGCGAGTCGTATACCTTGATCAGCGGACCCTGGCGGAAGACGAACAGATGGCGCCCCTCCGCCGCGAAAAAAGAGACCTCGCCGTCGGCCACTGCGTCGAGCGCGGTAATATCATGCCAGGTGGCAGATGCGCCCAGGTTTTCGGGGCGGAATTCGGGGATGTCCATCTCGAGCAGGATCTCGGCTGCCCAGACGATCTTGGCTAGCCCGAGCACAGGAAAGGCCATCAATAGGGCGTCGATCACCTCGTTGGGGGATGCGCCGTTGCGCAGCGCTCGAGTCAAGTACTGCTTGAAGCCGCCTTCCGTCTGCACAGCGACCTTGGTGATCACCGAGATCAGGTCCCGGGTGCGCGTGTCCAGATGATCGCCCGCCTTTTTCAGGAAATGAAAATAGGAACCCATGGCCTCGGGACGGGCCTGGATCAGATAATTCAATGCGTCACTCACGGGACTCTCCTTACGCCACTGGGAAATCATCGGATTGCGAAATGATAGGGAGAAAACGGCCGCAAAGGAACTGTCGCTACCGACTTCCCGTCCCGGAATGTTCCATGTCAATGACCCAAGGCGCAATTGGAGAACATTTTCACCGTTTCGAGGGCGCCTGTAGGTAGGGTTTTCCGACATCCACGGTGTACCGCGGTGCGCGCTTTCGCCCGGACCGGCCTGGGCCGCGGCTGGCGCGCGGCTGCGCACGCGTTACACTTGTTCACACATGGGATGCCGCAGAGACGAAACCAAGGGATGGCGGTGTTGGTCAAAAAGCTGCTACGGAGGAACAGACGATGCCCTTGGCCGGGATCTTTGCCGCGCTGCTGATGGCCCTGCCCGCTGCCGCAAACGCAGCTTCGGAACCGCTGCCGACAGAACTTTCCGCCCGGGTGAGGGCCGACCATGCAGCGCTGCAGCGAGCCGAGACTGACTTTCGCCGGCTCCTGCAGCTAGGAAGGCTGAGCCCGGCGGAGGCGGAGGATTACATGGGCTACCTGCGACTGCTGCAGGAGCGCATCGCCGCAGGATGCAGAGCGCTGTTGGCACCGGCAATGGGTGCCCTAGCCGAGGATCTGCCCTGCCGCAGCCTGCCGCTAGGCAGGGTTCCGCCGCTCAGCATCGGTCCGACGGCGGAACAGACGGAAGACGAAAAGACGGCCACATTGGATGCCGATCTAAACGCCACACTCGGCGAGTTCGACGAGATGCTACTGCGCGAGCAGGGTCGGGTGAAGGCTGCGGCCCCAATGAGCGATTCGAAGGCGGGCGGCGGCCGTGGGGACATCGGTAGCGGCAAGGCAACTGGGTCCGGCGCGCCAGGGGCCGCAGACTCCGCATCCGAGACCCCGCCGGGGAGTGTCGCGAGCTCCGCGGGCGCGACAGACGGTTCGCATGGCGGCTCCCTCGGGGGCGGGGAGGGCGCGCGGGCTCCCAGGCAGGGAGACGCGCAGGACTCCGACCCGGATATGCCCGATGGCAGTGACGATGACGTGGTGGCGCGCCAACTGCGCGAGGCCGCAGAAAAGGAACGGGACCCGGAGCTGAGGAAGAAGCTCTGGGAGGAATATCGGCGCTATAAGGAAGGCTCCGGCTAGCTCCGTAGGTGGTGATTCATGCCAGTATTGCTTCGGATATCCATATTGCTGCTCATGACCGTCCTGGCCACGGGTTGCGCCAGTTCGCTGATCCAGGGCGAGCGTCCCGGCCCCGAGCCCTTGAACCGGGTCAGCGCAGAGCTGGCCGAGGACCAGTTGCTGGATGTTTGGATCGAGCTGTTCGACGCCGGTGAGTTGCCGCAGGACGATGAGGAGGCGATGGGGCTCTCGATGGACATCCGGGAAGCCGAGTCTCGGTTTATACCGGTCTATCTTCGCGACACTATGGAGAAAACCGGCTTTTGGGGCGCCGTACGAGTGGTACCCCAGTCGACCGAGGGTGCCGAAGTAACCGTACGCGGAAAGATTCTCGCTTCCGACGGCGAATCGCTGGTACTCGAGATTACCGCCCTCGATGCGACGGGCCGCCGATGGTTCGTCCGGACTTACGAGAGCAGGGTCCCGGAGGGTGCCTATCGCCTGGCCGTCGCACCCGGCGGCGAAGAGGTTTTCGATTCTCTATACAACACCATCGCCAACGATTTGTCCCGGTACCGCACTAGCCTCGGCGATCCGGAGGTGCGGAACATCCGGCAGGTTGCCGAATTGCGCTTCGCCGCGGACCTGGCGCCGTCCGCCTTCTCCGAGTATCTGCGGCGCGGTGATGACGGCAGATTTGAGCTCTTGCGCCTCCCCGCGGTGGACGATCCGATGTATCGGCGCGTGCAGCGCATTCGAGAACGGGACTTTCTGCTGGTAGATACCTTGAACGGGCACTACAACAACTTCTATCGTGAGATGGAAATGCCCTATGACGAGTGGCGAGAGGCCAGGGTGGCAGAGGTCGCTGCGCTGCGTCGGGTCAAGCGTGAGGCAACCACGCGCAAGGTACTGGGGTTCGCCGCAATCGCGGGTGCGATCGCGATCGGGGCGATGGGCAACCGCCAGAGCCGGGTCAGGACCAGCACATTGCGGGACGTCATGGTGCTCGGCGGTGCGTACGCGATCAAAACCGGGTTCGACAAGGATTCGGAGACCACGATCCATCGTGACGCGATAGAGGAACTCGGCGCATCATTTGCGTCGGAGTCGCGGCCCTTGGTCGTCGAGGTAGAGGGCGAAACGCACGAGCTTACTGGTTCCGCTGAGGTGCAATACGCCAAATGGCGGGAACTGCTGCGCACGATTCATGCGTCAGAGACCGGTTTCGTCGGCGTTGTCGATTGAGGACAGTTGATGGGGCCCGGCGAAGCGCATAAAGGGCAGCTCGCCCGATCGCCGGTGCGGGATGCAATAGCCCCCGAGGGGCAAGGTCTGCGCCCGCCGGCGGTTCCGCCGCATCCGCAGTCGGTCGCTCCGCGCCGAGACCTCGCGGTCTGGATCGCACTGGGTGCGGTGCTCGGCCTCGCCTGCGCCGTAGTGTGGCTGCTTCCCCGCCTGGTTTCCACTCCCGGTGAGGCGCCGCAACCGACAACCGTCGCGGCTTCTCACCCCGAACCGCTCGCAGAACCCGGTCCCCGGACCGAGGACGCGCGGGGCAGGGCGGAGCAGGAACTCCAGGGCGTCTTGCGGACGATGGCGCGGCTCGAATTGCTCAATGTGGCTGCCTGGGGGGAGCCCGATTGGGGGCGGGCAGCGGACGAGGTGGGCGTCGGCGATCGCTGGTTCGCCCAGAGGCGCTTCGCCGACGCGGCGGACGCGTATGCCCGTGGGCACCAGGTTTTGCAGCGGCTCGAGCAGGGCCGCCGAGGGAGATTCGCGGAGGCGTTGCAGGCGGGTGAGCAGGGATTGAAGGAGAACCAGGCAGAGCGAGCCCTGCAGAGGTTCGAACTAGCCCTGGCTATCGAACCGGGCAACGCAGAGGCACAAAGCGGCCTGCGACGGGCGCAGGCAAGGGAGGCGGTGCTGAAATGGATGCAACGGGCGCGGCGAGCGGAGGCGGACGGCGATCTGGAAGCGGCGCTTGCCGCCTACCAGGAGGCCACCCGCATGGACAGCGCATACGCCGAGGCCGACGCCGGACGAGAAAGGATCGCGCAGGCCCTCGAAGAAAGGAAATTCAAGAGCGCCATGAGCGGAGCCCTCGCGGCTCTGGCCGCGGGTGATCTGACGCAGGCGCAAGCGCACCTGCACTTGGCGGCGCAGCTCCGTCCGGAGGACCCGTCGCTGCAAGATGCACGACGCAGGTTGCAGCAGACAGGCAAGCAGGCTCGATTGAGCCGCTTGCGGCAGGCCGCCGCACGGGGGCGTCGCGCGGAGGACTGGCCCGCTGTCATAGGGGCCTATGAGCAGGCTCTTGTCGTCGAACCGAACACGGGATTCGCGCGCCACGGCATGGAGTTCGCGCGCAGCCGCAAGGATCTGCACGAACGGCTGGATCGATATCTAGCGGACCCGCAGCGACTCTATTCTGCCGCGCCGCTCGCGAATGCGGAGCGCATCCTCGCGGTAGCGGCGGAGTCTCCACAAGACGAGCTTCGGCTAGCGAGCAAGCTCGCAGAATTGCGG
>JAHEIA010000103.1 GCA_024639625.1 Chromatiales bacterium | reverse complement strand
AACGCCTGCGCGGAGGCTCAGCGGATGGATCTGGGATCGTATTTTCCATGCGGCAATAGTGGCGCAGGATCCGACGCGAGTAAAGCGCGGGAGCCGAGGCCCGCAGCGTGCTCACCGGTAGGGCGGTTGCCGGCACAGACCCACACTCGATCGCATGAGAAGCGGGCTTCATCTACGGCCCGAAATCCAGAGACGAAAGAAACCGGACGCTAGGGCTCAGGCGCACAGGGGCGGCAAGCGTCGTCCCGGTACTGCGCGCGGACTGAGAACCCTGCGCCGTCTGTTCGTATACCATTGGCTGCGCGATGATCAAATCCGGCCGGGGAGATGCTAGACTTGCATGCAGTCGCACAAGCCGCGGAGGAAGGGAGATGGCGAACAAGCGAGCAATCCAGATGTTGAAGAGCGGGCAGGTCGACGAGTTCAATAAGTGGGTCAAGCAACGGCGGCAAGAAGGCAAGACAACCATCGATCTCGACGACCAGGACCTGAGCGGATTGAAGCTGCAAGGCGTGGATCTCAGGGATGCACATCTCAACGGCAGCAACCTGCGCGGAACCGACCTCAAGGGGGCAAATCTGAAGCGGGCGCGGCTCCGCCAGGCCGACCTGCGCAAGGCGATCTTAGTGCGCGCCGATCTCAGCGGTGCGAACTTGAAGCGGGCGAACCTGAAAGGCGCGAACCTCAAGAAGGCGGATCTCAAGGACGCGAAGGGACTCTAATCCGGCTGCCGGCTCGCCCAATGGTCGATCCAGAGGGGCTCGCGGAGCTGGTCGCTGCAGCTGCAGCGAAAATTCCGCCGCCTCGTTCGCGGGCACCAGGACAGAGGACTTTAGGATAGCGCAGCAGACAGAAGCCGATATTCCGAGGCCCTATGAAGACGCTTAGCATGATTGCCCAGAAGGGGGGGACGGGAAAAACGACCCTAAGCATCCACCTCGCGGTTCAGGCCCAACTCGCGGATCTGCAGGTGCTCTTGGTCGATACGGACCCGCAGGCAAGCGCCACCGCCTGGTGGCGGCGGCGGCGAGCGGAGGCACCCGCCCTGGTTCAGGGTAGTGGAGAACATCTCGCGGACATACTGCGCAATGCGAAACGGCGAGGCTACGATCTGGTGGTGATCGATAGCGCGCCCCACAGCTCCGACGAATCGAGGATCTCGGCCGGCCTGTCCGATCAGGTCTATATCCCTTCGCGCCCGGCGATCCTCGACCTGGACGCCATCGGCGCATCCACAGAATTGGTCTCGGATCTGAAGGTTGCGGCGAAGATTGTCTTGAACGGCTGTCCACCGCCTACCCGGCTCCGCGAACCGAACATCGTTGTCGAGGCACGCCAAGCCCTGACCGTATACCGCGTCCCGGTGTGTGACGTGGCGATCAGCCAACGGGCGGCGTTCAGCCACGCCTTGATCGATGGACGGGCGGTCTCCGAGTTCGATGGCAAAGGAAAAGCCGCGCAGGAAATCAACCGTCTTTGGAATACTCTCAAAGAGGACCTATCGCTATGACGCGCCGCCCCAAACTGAGCTTGGTCCCCGATAAGGACCCGGAGAAGAAGCAGATGCCGGAGCTAGGCCCGGCGGCCCGAGGGCCGGCGGAAGACAGCGCCGTGCCAAGCGAAACCCCGCCGTCCGAATCGGCTGAACGACCCCGCACTGGACAGCCAAACACAACCTCGGGCGCAAACCAGACGCCGGCCAGTGCCACGCAGATCGTTAAGATCGTGCTCGTCGTGGCGGCAACCGCTCTGTCCCTATACCTGCTGAAGCGTCGCTTTTTCTAGCCGGCCTAGGGACACCGCAAGGACGACACAGGAGCCGGTCGGCTCGGTTGTTCGAGCAGCGACGGGAAGCCTAACCTACCAACCTTCGATAGGACTGAATTCTTTCTCCGCCTCGGCCTCTTCGTCCATCAGGCGCTGGTATTCGTCTCTGATCGCATCGACACTGTAATGCCGCTCCAGACGGCGCACGATGAAGTGGCCCTTGGCAACATCCTGAAAATGATTCATGAAGATCAGGTTCAGGGCGGCACCGCTCGCCGCTCCTGCAATCGGCACCATTTGCGCGGCCAGTTTGTCGGAAATCACCACCCCGAAGCGCGCTGCAATGGCGCGGACCAGATCGATCGCCGCAGGGATGTGCGGGCCCTGGGCATTGGTGGCATATTCCAAGATATCCCGTTCGAAATGTAGGCCGAGCGTGATGCGCAGCCCGTAGTAGCCCACATCCGCCGCCTCGTCCTCCCGGGTCCGCCCCCCTAGGGCAAATACCTGCACGCAGGCGATTCTTGCTTCTCGATCACGCAGGTCTTCCCCTTCGCTGCGCGCGATATCCGCAATCGATCGGAGTATGAGCGTAGTCGTCAGCGGTAGCTCGGCAATCAGGGCGAGCGGACCAAAGAACCCGCTTGCGGCCCCCGTGCTGACGGCGAGAAATCGATGGGTCCAAAGTTGCGGATTGCTCATCTTGTTTCCCGGCATCGAGAGGCGGGCCATCTTCAGCGCTCGATAGATGCTCGCCTGAGAGGACTGATCCAGGCGGCGCCGCCAGGTCTTGGGCAAGATCTTGAATACTTCCTCGAACGGAGAGGCGAGGATATCGCTCAACCTCGCCGCCAGAGACGGGTGTTCCAGATGTTTGTGGGCCCAACGAAGCTCAGCCATTTCTTTGTTGGATAACATGGCCGTTTCCCTATAGTTTCAGACTTATGGTTTGGTCGAACCTCGGACCTCCAGATAAAGAGGCAATTAACGCCGCGAAGGCAGTGTTTCGACCTGCGGCGATCCGCGCCCCGGTCTCCAGGAACCGCTGGCCGGCGCGCAAGCTATCCCGTTAATTCGTCCGGATCGGCGACCTCGAGAGAATCAACGCGGGGCCGCATCTCGCCTTTGCGCAGACCCGTGAAGAAGCAGAAGGACCTGCCGGTCGCCGCACCTGTTGCCCCTGGGACAAAACGATATTGTGATGCATCGTTAGGTTATCCCGTTGCACGTAAACCAAGTGAGCGTATTCGTAACTTACCACCAATAGCTGCTACGGGAAACGCCGTAACCAAACAGTAACATTGGCGCGCCAACTACGAACCGATGCCGATCGCCGCAGTGCTATTCGGCTTGACGAGCGCACTTGGGCGCACCAATATCAAGTGGTGTGAGTCTTGTGCGTCTGTGTTGCAGATTTCCTAATGAACATTGACTTGGGGACAACAATGGATACGAATACGAAGAATGCGCTGTTGATCTGGGCAGGTACCATCGCCGGGGGTGCCGGCGGCGCCTTTGCGGCGACGAAGCTGGGGGTTACTTATGGGCTTCGGCTCGGCCCTTGGGGGGCCTTGGCAGGTGGCGTGCTTGGCGCGGTTGCAGGCGCCACATTGTCAAAGAAGGCCGTGATGGAATTGCAGGGTCCGATTCAGCAGACGCTGCAAGAGAGCTAGGTCGGCGCCTCGCCTGCGATCGCGGGCAGCGCGTTTGCGGAGTCGCAAAGTTGTCGGGCCTGTCGCTCGCCGCGCGCCCAGTCGCTTTCACCATCTGCGGCTCCAGGTCGGTTAGCAGCCCGAACTCCGACCCGGAGCCGCGCCTTCCGCTACCGAATCGCCCGCGTTACAAGCCCTGGCGCACGCTCAGTCCGGTTGCGCGATTCGAAGAATCACTCGGACCACGCGAGCGGAAGTTGATCAGGATCAGCTCGAATACTGGACAACACACGCAAGATCCTGTTTATTTTGGTGATCAGGTCTATATTTCTGATGTCGTAATACATCGACTTTTGAGCACATGCTGGCTCGCTGTTGTTAGCGATGCAACGCATCGATGAATGGCTTCAAGCTACGGGTCGGTAGCAACGACAACACCGAGGGGGATGGGGTAGCACCCAACCAACATTTTTCACTTCACGTCGCAAGAGGGAAATACCATGGCTCCTGGGGCAACGAAAAAGGCCAAGAACGCAAAGAAGGATAAGAAGGTCACCAAGAAGGCAACCGCATCGGTAAAAGAGAGCACACTGGGTTTTCTCGATGAGGTGGAAAAGACCAGCCATACGCTGGCCGGCGAGGTCAAAGAGCTGTTCGACAGCCTGACCGAAAAGGTGTCGAAGATGGCCAATTCCGCAGCGGACACAACCGCGGCGGTCGCGGGGAAAGTCCATATCAAAGAACCGACACAACTTTTCTGGGATCTTCTCGACGACGTGAAAGAGGCTGGCGAGACTTCGTTAGAAACCATTGGCGCAAGCCTCGAGGCGCTGCGCCAGAATGCGCTGAGCTCGATCGGGGTTTCTCAGGGCAAGAAGGCGGCGGGCAGCAAGAAGAAGGCAGCAAAGAAGCCGGCGGCGAAGAAGGCAGCAAAAAAGAAGGCAGCAAAGAAGCCGGCGGTGAAGAAGACAGCAGCAAAAAAACCGGCCGTAAAAAAGGCGCCAGCGAAGAAACAGACGGCGAAGGAGGCAGCAAAGAAGCCGGCCGCAAAGAAGACCGCAGCAAAGAAGCCGGCGGCGAAGAAGGCAGTGACCTAACATCAGCCCGTCGCCCGTACACCGCCGTGCGGAGAATCGGCCGGCCCACGGCGGGCAGGCTTTCGCAGCTTGCCCGCAGCGGCATCCCACAAGGGATTAGGCCTGCACGATACCCGGTGGACAGGCAGGTTTCCGGTCATCCTAGGCAGCGCTGTTTTGGCGAGGAGCGTTATGCATCCGATTGTCATCCTGCTTCCGGCGGCAGCCTTGGTCTTCGGCCCCAGGTTGTGGGTGCGGCATGTGTTGAAGCAACACGATTGCACGGACGAAAGTCTTCCTGCCAGCGCCGCGGAAGTGGCAAGAGCAATGCTCGACCGACATGGCCTGCAAGGCGTGCGGGTCGAGAGCACGGACATCGGCGATCACTATGATCCCGACAGCAAAGCAGTGCGCCTTGCCCGCGAAAAGTTTGACGGAAAGACGCTCACCGCGGTGACCACCGCCGCCCATGAGGCGGCGCATGCTATGCAAGACGCCTCGGGCTATGGCCCATTCGTGTGGCGGACCCGGCTGGTCAAGGTGGCGCAGGCAACCGGAGAAATAGGCTCGATCATTCTGCTGGCCATACCCGCCGCCTCGCTCCTCGGTCGCCGCGCGATACCCCCGAGCGTAATCATCACGGCCGGCCTCGGCATGTTGGGCACCGGTGTCGCGGCCCAGCTGGCTGCCTTACCATCGGAACTCGACGCCAGCTTCGGCCGGGCGCTGCCGATGCTGCGCGACGGATACATCAGCCGGGAACAGGTCGCGGATGCGAGGAAGATTCTCACCGCGTGCTCGTTAACCTACATCGCGTCCTCCCTGGTCGGAGTGCTGCACATCTGGCCCTGGCTTGGGAGAGGCAGGGTGATCCCGGCCCCCCCGACGGTACAGCGCATCGCCCTCACCCAAGCGGATCAAGGCCTCGCCGTCCGCCAAGCAGCGAACCGCAGCCGGCATCCTTCGTCCGGTGAGCGGCGCCCCCGCAAGGGGACATCGCACAGCGTAGTGGAAGGGCTGGTTCGCCGGCTCGGAAAGCCACTGATTCGCAGCTGGTTCCGGGTGCGCAGGGCCCGGTAGCGGCGATCGGGGAAGATATCGGGCATGAAGTCCGATTCGCTTGGGCCCGGCCTGCGTGATTGTTGGTGCGCTCCGCCTTGGGAGGGCACGGCGGGAAACAGGGGCAATTGGGGCTCGGATCTTCTCGCGTAACAGAACTGCAATACTTTCTTGCTATACGTACCCAGGTGATAATCACCGGCTAAGCTGGCGAGAGGGCCGGCTAGTTCGGCACGCAAACATCGTGTTGATGCGGTCGCGATCAACGCACGGGTGTGCGGGGAAATATCCGTGGGCGCAGGACACGCATCAACAAGACCTTAGGTCTGTTGCCTCGGGGCGACTCGAGCGAGCCAGATACCCGCCTTCTCAAGATTCCAGCCCGGGCTGCGCCCGTTGAGGATCATCACTAAATTCAAGATCCCGGGGTCGCGATAGCCCTCACCTTGTTCGGGTCCTCGGCGTTGCGACCGGCGCGCGTCCGGGTGGCCTACACGGTACCCGGCATCGCGGTAGCGAGCGAAATTCCAGCCAAGAGCGGACAGCGGTTATTGAGACTCAAGGGACCAGCCGGATGCTGGGTTCCTGCGGTACGTCCCGAGTAGCCCGTCAAAACAGAGGCAAAAAGAAGATGACGGAAATGACAGATGTAACGATTTGGTTAACCGTAATCGTCTTCGTGGCAACGATTCTGGCAGTGATCACCGGGATCATCGATAGCTCGGTCGCTGCTGTTTTGGGCGTAATCGCCATGGTCTGGCTCGGCGCCATGACCGAGGTCGACGCATTCAACGCGGTCGACTGGAACGTTATGGCCATCCTGGTAAGCATCTGGATCATCGCCGGCTATCTGGGGAAAACGGGTATACCGGAGTGGCTGTCGGTAAAGGCCCTGCACGTATCCGGAGGGCATCCGGGTCTCCTGGTAATGATTCTATCCATGCTGTCCGGGATCATCTCGCTGGTCGTCGACAATGTGGTCGTCATCTTGATGATGGCACCGGTAGCGATCCCCATCGTGCGGCACCTGAAGATCCCCCTCACTCCGGTCATCCTGATGATCGGGTTCAGCTCGAATTTCATGGGCACCGCACTGCTGCTCGGTGATCTGCCGCCACAGATGCTGCACAGTGTCTCGGGCGCGGAGTTTCTCGAGTTTATCTGGCAGGACGGCCGCCCGTCTTCGTTCCCTATCCTGATGGTCACCTTTGTGCTGACCCTTGCGGTCATGTATGTGTTCGGTTTTCGCTCTTCCTCCCTACGGTCCAGCGGCGGCAACGACCCGAAGGCCCCAAGTTCGGATACAGATAAGGGCGGGAGCGACGCGCTGCCCTTCGATGCGCGCATACCGGACCGCTTGTTCGCCACGATCGTCCTGGTCGGTTTCTTCGGCACCATCCTCGCCATGTCGCTGCGCGAGTTTCTCGGCTTTCCGCTCGGCTTCATCGCTTTGTCGGGGGCCATGCTGCTGATTCTGGTCATCGAATCGCTTGGGCACCGTTTGAAGAAACCCGAATTCGAGGAAATACTGCAAGAGCTCGACTGGAGGGCGATCTTCTTCTACATCGGCCTCTTCGCCCTCGTCGGCGGTCTGGAGCGAACGCACCTGCTTCACCAGCTGGCCGAATCTATTGCGCCACTGTTCCAGGAGAGCCTGGTTGCGGGGGCTTCGCTGCTCTACTGGGTGACGGTGCCCATCGTCGGCGTGGTGGAGCATGATGCATACATCCTGACGTTCCTCTACATGATCCGTGACCTCGGAACCCAGGGCGTGGATCCCTGGCCACTGTGGTGGATGCTGGTCTGGTCGGGAACACTGGGCAGCAACCTGACGATTGCGGGGGCCCCGGCGCTCTACGTCGCCTTGAATATCGCCGAACGCGAGGAGAAGCGGAAGATATCGGTCCGGGAGTTTCTCAAGTGGAGCGTGACCTTTACCCTCGCTGCCAGCGGCATATGCTACGTTTTCGGCATGCTGATCTGGGTGATACCCTTTGCCAACGGATGAAATATCGACCGACCAGGTTCAGGAAGGGCGACCTGCACATTGCCGATAGCTGAAAAACCTACACGAGGGGAGAAAAAAAGATGTACAGAAGAATACTGGTACCCCTGGATGCCTCGGTGTTGGCGGAGCAGGTGCTGCCCCATGCGCTGCTTCTCGCGGATCGTTTCAAGGCCGCCACCGATTTTGTCTGCGCCGTCGAGGTCGAGGATATCCCCGAGAACGTCATAGCGGAGGCGAAAAAAGACCGCGTAGAATACCTGCAGCGGATCTCCGCCACCCTGCCGCAGGGGGTGGAGCCGAGATGCATCGTGGAACAGGGCAGCCCGGCAGAAGTAATCCTGGAGCAGGCCGAATCGGGGAATGGGGACCTGACCCTCATCGTCATGGCGACCCATGGTTACTCGGGGCTACAGCGCTGGATCCTCGGTAGCGTCGCCCACAAGGTCGTTCAGGCCGCGAAAACCCCGGTATTGCTTATCCCCGCCGGCGCCAAAAGCCCGGAGGGAGGTCCCGTCGAGTTTGACAGAGTCATCGTCCCCCTGGACGGCTCGGAGGTGGCGGAACATATCCTCCCCTATGCCGTCGCACTGTGTAAGACGTTGGATCTGGAGATGATCTTGCTGCGCGCGTACAACCCTCGGTTTCCCGGGTCGACGATTCGCATGCACGAAGTCTCGGGGATCGTACATGATGCAGCGGAAAGCTATCTGAAAAAGAAAATCGCCGAACTGGCAAGCTCGGGGCTGAAGAAGTTATCCTACGAAGTACTGCGCGGCATACCGGCGGAGCAGATCACGGATTTCGCCCTGGAAACACCGAACAGCATCACGGCCATGAGCACCCACGGCAGGCACGGCGTCGGCAGATGGGTCCTCGGCAGCGTGACGGATGCGGTTATTCATTCTTCGGAGGAACCGGTTTTCGTTGTTCGCGCACCGCATCAAGCCGCTTGAGAACCTGCCGCGCCGACACTCCCCGCTGGTGCAGGGGGAGACAATAGCGGCGTTGGTTTCTTCTTGGCCATGCAGCCAGCTATACGGCAGTTCGCAGTTGGTCCGGCAGATCCCAGGGTCCACGCGTTGCGCCTTGCAGGAAAATGC
>JAHEIA010000102.1 GCA_024639625.1 Chromatiales bacterium | reverse complement strand
GTCGTGATCAGTTCCAGCGGGTCGCCGACCTGCAGACCTTGATGGTTTGCATAGGGCTCGGATACGAGAACCACCTCCCCGGCGTGGAAGCGCTCCCAGAGTCCATCTATGGTAGCGTCGAGGAAGCGGAATCCACGGTAACTCGCGGAGGCCATCCCTATGCCCAGCACCTCGACCGGGCCGCTGGCCGCTTCGATCTCCCTCCGCCTGCCGGTGCTGGATTCTGCGATCCCGGCGACGCGGCTCAGGCGCGGCGGGATCTCAGGATCAAGCGTTCCGTCCGCACGGCTGGAAACCTTATGCGGAGCGGAGAGGTAGATATCGCTCTGCAGGGTTTGCGTCAGCCACTCCGCAACGCTGGAGCGAAAGCTCTCCACCATGATGCCCACGCCGACGGTTGCGGAAACCGCGACCGCAAGAGCGGCTACCGCGAGACCGGTGCGGCTGAGGCCGCGTCCGATCCCGCGGCCGGCAAAGATGCCGGCGATGCCGAATACGCGGCCGAGAAACGGCGTCAGAGTTCGCGTGAACAGCACCACAGCGGCGGGAACCACCAGGCTGTAGCCCAGAATGATCAAGAACAGGCCGGCGAACCCTGCGATCAGGTTGTCTGACGGCAGCTCCGCGAGAGACCAACCCAGGCCGGCAATCAGGACGCCGCTGATCGTCAGCCAAGGCGTCAGCCGATGACTACGTCCTTCGAGAACGGAACGGCGCTGCGCTGCCTGCGGGCGGGAGCGGGCCGCCTCCAAGGCCGGTAGGAGCGCCGCAAGCAGGGTGGCGCCCATGCCGACGCCCAGGCCCTTGAGCAGAACCAGTGGATCCAGTATCAGGTCGGTCACCCCCAGCACGTAGTAAAGATCGTTGATCGTGCGGGTCACCAGATGGAGCAGCGCGCCCGCGATTGCACTGCCGAGGGCGAGTCCTAGGAGACTGCCAAGAGTCCCCAGCAGCAGCGCTTCGAACAGGATCGCGGCGGCGATTTCGCCGCGCGTTACGCCGAGCGCCCGCAGGGTGGCCAGCAGGCTGCGACGCTGCAACACCGCAAAGGTCATGGTGTTGTAGATCAGGAGCGTGCCTACCAGCAGCGCCAGCAGACTCATGGCAGAAAGATTGATGTGAAAGGCCTCGCTCATGCGCAGCAGGGTAGCCGTGCGGGTCGCCGGACGTTCCAGGCGCAGTGGGTCAGGGAGCATGCCGGCAAGAGCGCTGGCCTGCGCATCGCTCAGGATCAGGTCGATGCGGTCGAGCCGCCCAGTTCGATCCAGGAGTTCCTGTGCGGTGGCGATGTCGGCCAACAGGACCCCCTCCAGGAGGCTGCTGTCCGCCGCGCCGAAGAAACCGATGATCAGGGCCGGGCTCCGGCGTCCGTCTACCTCGATCCCGGTCTGGGTACCGGCCGCTAGCGCCAGGCGCCTCGCGCTGGAGCGTGCCATGAGCAGGGTGCCGGGCTCGGTGAGCAGGCGCCTTAGGTCGGCCTGCGAGATGTCGGCGGCGAACTCGCGAAACTGGCCCTCGGACAGTGGGTCGATACCGATCAGAGTGAAGGTTTCGCCCTGGATCTCGACCCACCCCTCGACCACCGGTGCGCTGGCGCGCAGACCTTGCGTGACTCGCAGCCAGGGGTAGATCGCCTCCTCGATTCCGGAGGGCCCGCCCACGACCTGGTGGGTCGTAGACCCCGCGATCTGTTGCATGGAAAGTTCGAAGCCCCGGCTGGCGCTCCGGTTCGCCAGGTCGATCGCGACGACCACGGCGACGCCGAGCGTAATCCCAAGCAGCGCCAGGGCCGCTTGCCAGCGATGCCGCAGCAAATAGCGCAGAGTCGAGAGATAGATCGCGGGAATCACCAGGCCAGCTTTTCATCCGGTTGGCACAGGCGTCCCCGCTGCAGGGTCAGTATGCGGTCGCATGCCCGGGCGACCTGCAGACTGTGGGTGACCAGGATCAGGGTGCGGCCGGGGGTGCCCAGCATCCTTTGTAACAGTTGCAGGACCTGCCGACCCGACTCGGCATCCAGGTTTCCGGTAGGTTCGTCCGCCAGCACCAACTCGGGTTCGTGGACCAGCCCACGGGCAATGGCGACGCGTTGTTGCTCGCCGCCGGAGAGTTGATCGGGAAAATCGCCTGCCCGGTCGGCCAGGCCCACGTCTTCCAGCAGGCGCGTGGTGCGCCGGCGGATCTCCTGCCGCGGCCAGCGATTGAGTTCCATCGGCAGAGCCACGTTTTCGGCTACGCTCAGGGTGGGGAGAAGGTTGAAGAACTGATAAATGAAGCCGAGGCTACGTCGCCTGAACAAGGTTCGATCCGGCTCTTTGAAACGCACGGTGTCGTGTCCCGCAACCCGAATACTGCCTTGGGCCGGGCGATCGATGCCGGCGATCAGGTTGAGCAGGGTGGTCTTTCCGGATCCGCTGCGGCCGAGCAAGGCGAGCGATTCGCCGCGCTGGACTTGAAGGTCGACACCGGAGAGGACGCGATGTCGCTGCCGGCCCTCGTGGTACCAATGCGATACTCCATCAAGGCGGACCAACGTCGCGTCTCCGGGGCTCGAACTCCCTCGCGCTTCGTCTCCTCCGCACTGCGCCTGTTCGTCTGCTCGATCGGCCATGAGCCCCCTTTCCTCAATTGTTCCCTCGACGCGGGATGGTTATGATGCGCCTTGGGGCCTGTCATCAGACCCTAAGAACGCAGATTGGGCAATCGTTATTCCAGCACAAGAGCCACGTCCGAAATGAGTGTGCAAGTCAGTTTCCCTGGTGGTAAGAAGGTCGATGCCAGAATCGGTGGTTTCGTCATTCGCAGCGACCAGTCGGAGCGTTTCGGCGGTGAGGCCTCGGCGCCGGAACCCTTCGATCTGTTCCTTTCCTCCATCGCCTGTTGCGCGGGGATCTACGCGCTCAACTTCTGCCAGAGCCGGGAGCTGTCGACGCAGGGGATGACGATGGTCATGGACTGTGAGCGCGACGAGGCGAAGAAGCTGGTTACCCGGATGACGCTTCGCTTGCGGCTGCCGGAAGGCTTCCCGGAACGCTATCGCGGCGGGATTGTCCGCGCTATGGAACTCTGCACGGTGAAACGGAATATCAAGGAGGCGCCCGAGTTTACGGTTGACCTGGTCTGAGCGGCGCAGGCTTCGCCCGCGTCTCCCGAGCCCGGACGGGCGCTGCGCTACCGCATGACCTGGGAGTACTCGCCGCCGGGTGATGCGGAAGATCCGGCACGCGGCTACCGTGGGCGTCGACGCGAACCTCACAACTGCTATAGCGAATACCATGTGCGGCCGTTTCGTCCAATTCTCCCCAACCCGTGTCTATGCCCGGATGTTTAGTATCCTCGAGCACGCCGACGAGCGCCGCCCGAGCTTCAATATCGCGCCTTCTCAAGAGTTGCTCGCGGTGCGCACTGGGGACAGGGGCGGGCGCGAGCTGGTGCCGCTGCGCTGGGGTGTGATCCCCTCTTGGTCCAAAGGCCCGGATTCACGCTTCAACATGATCAATGCCCGCGCCGAGACGGTTGCAAGCAAACCCGCCTATCGGGCGGCATTCCGCTACCGGCGCTGTATCGTGCCCAGCGAAGGCTTCTACGAGTGGGCCCTGCGAGGCGCCGCCAAGCAACCGTTTTTCATCCGCATGCGGGACGCTGAGCCCTTCGCCCTGGCCGGGTTATGGGAGCATTGGCAGGATGCGAGCGGCAAGCGTATCGAGTCCTGTGCGATTATCGTGACCGAGGCCAACACCACCCTGGCGCAGATTCACGACCGCATGCCGGTGATCCTGCCGCGTCGGCACTGGGACGCCTGGCTGAACCCCCGGCAACAGGACGCTGCCCAGCTGCAGCCCCTGTTGCAGCCGTTTCCGTCCGCGGGGATGGTGTTTCATGCCGTATCCCGCCGGGTGAACAGCCCGCGTAACGAAGGCCCGGACCTGATCGCGCCTCTGTCCGCGGCGGATTGAGTTGGTTACCCTGGAGGACTGGGCAATGAGCGAGCCGGAGAACCGAAGCGACGCTCGGGCGCCTTTTCAGCAATTCGCACTCGTTAAGGCGTCCAAGCGCAAGCGGGTGCAGCGCTTTCCGGAAGGCTGCGTGGTTCCGGTCGCCAGCGAAGCGGAGGCCGTGCAGCGGGCCGCCGGCGAACCGAATCAACGAGCAGCCCTGGTCTACGGTCCGAGCCCGTCCTCGGAAGGCGTGCGGGTGTACTATCTGCTGCGTTGGCTTTAAGGCGTAGGACCGCACCGCTGCACGCCCGTGCGTGCGGCATCCCGCGCGGAGATCCTGTTGCATCGTAGATGAGGACGCTATGCTACTGAAGGACATGACCTTGCTGCGCCAGAAGGCCTATTTGGATGGGCTCTGGGTGGACGCCGATTCCGCAGCCAGCTTTCCGGTGCTCGATCCGGCCGACGGCACTATTCTGGCGCGGGTTCCCGAAATGGGGGCGGCGGAGACGCGCCGGGCGATTGCCGCGGCAGAGACCGCCTGGCCGGCGTGGCGGTCGCAGTCCGCGAAGACACGGGGCTCCCTGCTTCGCGGCTGGTTTGCGCTGATCCTCGAAAACGCCGACGATCTGGCCTTGTTGATGACCTCCGAGCAGGGGAAGCCTCTGGCCGAGGCCAGGGGCGAGGTCGCCTATGGGGCCGCTTTTGTGGAATGGTTCGCTGAAGAGGCGCGTCGTGTCTACGGCGAAACCATACCTGCGAATCACCCGCGGCACCGCATATTGGTCCTAAAACAGCCGATCGGAGTGGTTGCTGCGATCACTCCATGGAACTTTCCGTTGGCCATGATCACGCGCAAGGTCGCTCCGGCCCTGGCGGCAGGCTGTCCGGTCGTAGTCAAACCAGCGGAAGACACCCCGCTCACCGCCCTAGCTTTGGCCGAGCTTGCCGATAGAGCCGGCCTGCCGCGCGGGGTCTTCAACGTGATCACCGGACAACCGAAGGCGATCGGAGGGGAGCTGACCGCCAACCCGAAGGTTAGAAAGCTGTCGTTCACCGGGTCCACAGCGGTCGGCAAGTTGCTCATGCGCCAGTGCGCCGCAACGGTGAAAAAGCTCTCGCTGGAGCTTGGCGGCAACGCTCCCTTCATCGTGTTCGACGACGCCGACCTGGATCTCGCGGTGGCCGGCGCACTGGCGTCCAAGTATCGCAACGCGGGACAGACCTGTGTATGCGCCAATCGGATCTTGGTTCAAGAGGCGATCTACGACCGGTTTACCGAGCAGCTGGGGCAGGCGGTGCGCAGCCTGAAGATTGGCCCTGGAGTCGAGGAGGGCGCCCAGCAAGGACCGCTGATCAACGAAGCCGCGGTGCGCAAGGTGGAGGGCCTGCTGGAGGATGCGGTGGCCAAGGGTGCGCGCCTAGTCACCGGAGGCCGACGCCATCTCCGGGGAGGCACCTTCTTCGAACCGACGGTGCTCTGCGACGTCAGCGACGACATGCGGGTGGTTCAGGAGGAGATATTCGGTCCGATTGCCCCGCTATACCGGTTTTCCAGCGAGACCGAGGCGGTCGAAATGGCCAATGACACCCGTTACGGACTCGCCGCCTATTTCTATACCCGTGATCTGGGTCGTGCCTTTCGCGTTAGTGAGGCCTTGGAGTACGGGATCGTGGGTGTCAATGAAGGTGTGGTTTCCACCGAAGTGGCGCCTTTTGGCGGGATCAAAGAATCCGGTGTTGGACGCGAAGGCGGGAAATACGGGATCGACGAGTTCGTCGAGGTGAAGTACGTCTGCATCGGCGGCATCGACTGCTGATCCGGTGTGCGCGCTACAGCAGCTTATTCTTGGCGGACTCTTTGCGGGCGGTTTTGATCGCTTTTTTGATCACCCCGGCGTCAATGGCGATCCAGGTCGGCCGGTTGACGCTCAACGGCAGGTTGTCTTGCGCGAACCAGCGGGATTCGGAGTGCTCGATGTTGAGCCGCGGCTCGAGCAATCGAGCGCTCAACAGCAGAAAGAAATGCAACTCTTGCTCTATCCCCAGGTAGGCGATCCCTTCTAGGCGTTGCTGGGAAAGCTTGATCAGGTGAGACTTTTTCGCCTTGATCCCGGCCTCTTCCCGGAGTTCCCGCAGCGCAGCCTTTTTCGGGCTCTCTCCGGCATCGGCGCCGCCACCGAAGAAGTTCCACAGAAAAGGGTTCTTGGCGTATTTGGAGCGCCGCGCGAGCAGGAACGCTTTCTCGCGCGGACAATAGATGATCGTCCAGACACCGATATTTGCCACTAACGGACTGCCTCGGCTGCGCGTCCTAGCTGCCGCCTTCAACGGCTGGTTTCAGGATGCGAGTGAATCCCGTAGCACTGAATCGTTGCATCGGGCCGCTATTCCAGTGAGTTCGATCACGGTGTCGACGATTCGACCGAATGGGGATTTACTCTCCGGTGAAGGTTGCGCATCGAAGCATTCGCTGTAGGTGTGGGCCAACATGCGCACCAGCCTACGCCCGTTTGCCAACTCGGCGCTGGATGTATTCGGCTCGGGCGGGGTGCTGCCACAGCGCTGTTGCCCCAACAGTTCGCAGGCGGTGGCGATGCGTTCGATTTCGCAGCGCAGATTCTTCAAATACCGGGTATCGTAGATCCGGCAGAAAAGGTCGCTCTCGTTCAGCTTTTTCTGCAAGTCGTCCTGGATGTGTTCCGGTGTCTGGAGCATGAGGTCGCGCAGGGTGATCGCCGCCTGGCGCATGCGCTCCAATTCCGGGTTGACGGAATCCGCGGCTGTCGGCTGCGGCGCATCGGGTGCCTCATTCGCTTGTTCTTCCATTTGCCGGAATGCGCCGATTTCGTATTCCAGCGCCGCGACGAAGAGCCGACGGCTGGAATCGTCCCCCAGTCGCTGCTGTTGCAGCGCCGCGAGGAGCGCACTGCGCTGGTCCGCATCGAAACGGTACGGCTCAAGAAAGCGGCTCGTCCTGGCCTGTTCCGAGGCCTGCGCCTGGGGGGTCTCTGGCGAGGCAGAGACCGCGGAACGCAGGATCATCCGTGGTTTGCCTACTCGATCTTCCAATAACATCGGGGAACGGTTCTCGCTACTGCACGCAGATCGTTCGGCGATCCGCTCACTAGTGCAATATCCCCGGTTCGCGGCCCACCGGCAATGACTTGAGTCAGTCGTAACGGGTATCGGCCGGTCGGGTCTTCGGAAACGGCAACACCCACCGTGCTGTAGCCGTGGCCTACCGCTTGAAGAGCGCGTCCGCGGCGCTGCGCAGGTCTTCCGCGGAAGAGGCCTCGGCGGCCGGCCCCCGGCCCGTCGTCGGCTCGAAATAGCCGCAGAAATTGGCACGCTCCTTTTCCATCACCCGCTCGGCCACCGGCTCGGCGCAGGCGTTGGGGCGGCTTGGGGCGTAGAAGCGGCAATTGCGGCAAGCGTGCGTTGCTTTGCCGCACTCGGGGCAGCGCGATTCACGTCCGTAGTCGGCGGCGCCAAGCGTGGCTCCGCACTCCCAGCAACTACCTTTCGATTCCGGGTTCATGTGAACGAGTCAGCCCTCTTCGCCCCTAACCAAAGGGTATGGCTCGCATTGTAGCCCGATCGGTCGAGAATTGCCTCGGCAACCGGGATGGGACGGCTCCTCGACGGAGCGATACGGCCCCGATAGCGGTCGCACGGTCGCGCCGCTTGTGGCAGTCTGCCGTGGCTGGCGATTGGGTGGGTGCAGACGTATGGCGTGGCAGATTCTGGGAATCGTATTTCCGATTTTTGCACTTGTGCTGGTGGGTTTCGCCTACGCGAGGTGGCGCGCCCCGGACATGAGCGCGGCCAATCGGCTGAACCTGGAGATCTTCACTCCCGCCCTGATCTTTTCCGTGCTTGCGCGAAAAGACTTTGCATTCGCCGCCTACCTGGATCTTGCTCTAGCCGGGACTATCGTGGTGCTCGGGTCGGGCCTGCTGGCATGGCCTTTGGCCCGCTTCCTCGGCTATCAGGCACGGACCTTTGTGCCGCCGATGATGTTCACCAATTCGGGCAATATGGGACTGCCCTTGGCGGTCCTGGCCTTCGGCGAACAGGCGTTGCCGGCGGCGGTGGTTCTGTTCCTGGTGGAAAACTTTCTTCATTTCAGCGTCGGCAACGCGCTGCTCGAGGGGCGGGTGCATCCGCTCGTGCTGCTGCGCATGCCGATGCTCCAGGCCACCCTGGCGGGGGTGCTGGTCAGCCTCAGCGGGTTCGCTATTCCCGAGCCGGTGATGCAGGCGGCCGACCTGTTGGGGCAGGTAGCGATCCCCCTGATGCTGTTTGCCCTCGGGGTGCGTCTGCTGGGAATCGACCTGCGGGAATGGCGCATCGGTATCCTGGGGGCCGTGCTTTGCCCCCTCACCGGAATGCTGGCGGCAGCGGCGGCGATGCTGTGGCTTAGCATCGATGGATTGCAGGCGCAGCAATTATGGGTATTTGCCGCGTTGCCCCCCGCGGTGCTCAATTACATGCTGGCGGAGACCTACCGACAGCAACCCGAGCAGGTCGCCTCGATCGTGTTGCTCGGCAACCTCGCGGCAGTGCTGGTGATTCCGGCGACACTGTTCCTGGTTGTGCACTGGGGGTGAGTGGCGGCAGCGGGTCATCCATGGCGGTATCCGTAGAGCCAGCGAGCCCTATCTTCGCCGATGTTGCGCACGGAATGGACTGCCCCTGCGGGAATGAACACCTCCTCGCCAATCTTCGGTAATAGAAGCT